>NZ_JBQLZL010000100.1:57376-129248 GCF_052168255.1 Almyronema sp.
TAAATAGGTTGGCTAGGCTCTGAAGGGTTGATAAGCAGACAATGGTAGATCCAGAAAATCGGCTCCTATATGGCATAGGGCTGTTTGTCTTACTATTGTTGATCTATCTGATTGTTAAAACGCTACTGCCTTGGTTGATAGTAGCCGGATTGAGCGTGGGAGTTTTTTGGACATGGCGACAGTGGCGATCGCAGATGCGGACGGAAGAAAGTCAGCTTAACCAAATTTTTTACGACCTGCTGCGCCAACATCAGGGGCGCATTAGCGCGTTGGACTTTGCCATGTCTGCTAACTTAAGTCCCCAAAAAGCTAAAGCCTATCTCAACATTCGCGCTAGAGAATTTTCGGCGCTATTTGAGCCGACAGACTATGGGGACGTCCTTTACCGCTTTTACAGCCTGACGATGCCACCACCCACCGTTTCCCAACCATCTACCCCGATTCAGGCAACGCCTATGTTTCTCGCCCCTGATCTGGAGTCGGCACTGTCGCCAGCCGCTTTGGCTGATCGCTTTAACCTTTCCGTTGAAGTCATTCAGCGGCGTAAGCAGGCTCCCGACTTTCTCGATTGGTCTAAGCTGCAAGATCCAGAAAGTATTGCTTGGCGCTACTCTAGCAGCGATCGCTGTTTTTACCCCGTTAAGGCTTTAGAGTAGGCTGTCTATGAGCAATTTAAAAAAGCCAACGATGGCAGATTCACCTCCAAGCGCTGGTGTAGCTGACCTTGATCAAATGCTAGAGCGCTTTGCCCGTTTCGGGGTTCACTTGGGCTTAGAGCGCATTCATCAGTTGCTCAGGCATTTAGGCCATCCTCAGAAGCAAGTGCCGATCATTCATGTGGCAGGCACTAACGGTAAAGGTTCGGTGTGTGCTTATCTCTCAGCCATCCTAACGCAGGCGGGCTACCGAGTTGGACGCTACACTTCGCCGCATTTGGTGAGCTGGTGTGAGCGTATTTGTATCAATGACCAGCCCATTGCAGCCGCAACCCTGCGATCGCGTTTAGAAACCGTCATTGCTGCTATTGATCCGAATGAATCTAGTCCAACCCAGTTTGAAGTATTTACAGCAGCAGCGTGGCTGCATTTTGCGGCAGAAGCGGTAGACATTGCTGTAATTGAAGTGGGTTTGGGAGGCCGCTTGGATGCAACTAATGTGTGCGATCGCCCGCTGGTTAGCGTTATTACACCCATCAGCAAAGAGCATTGGCAACGGCTAGGGCCAACCGTTGCTGACATTGCCAAAGAAAAAGCAGGCATTTTGAAAGCTAACTGTCCGGCTGTCATCGCCCCGCAGCCCGCAGCCGTTAAAGCCGTCATTCAACAGCGGCTAGAAAGCTTAAACTCTACCGCCCTCTGGCCCCAACCTTCTCAAAATCTAGGGGATGGTTTAGCCCGATACACAGCGGCTCAATACTCAATTGAGTATCCTTTAGTTTTGCTAGGACAGCATCAACTGATCAATTCAGCTTTGGCGATCGCAGCTTTAACCCTTCTTCAAGAACAAGGCTGGCAAATTTCCCCTGCTGCTATTCGCCAGGGAATGGCTCAAGTTCGCTGGCCCGGACGGCTCCAGTGGATCAACTGGATAGATCAAACAGGCAAAGGGCACAAATTACTCATCGATGGTGCTCACAATCCGGCAGCAGCTACTGCACTGCGGCAATATGTTGATCAAACTTTAGCCAAACAAAAGGCTGGCCAGGTTACTTGGGTAATGGGGATGCTGGCGACAAAGGATCATGCCGATATTTTTGCGGCGCTGCTGCGTTCGGGTGATCGCCTTTACTTGGTACCTGTTCCAGGTCACCTAACAGCAGATCCCCTAGAACTGGCCGAACTCGCTCAGTCTATCTGTCCCGGCTTATCGCTTTGCCAAACCTGTTTGGATGTGACTACCGCGCTTCAAGCTGCCACCGCTGTCTCAGGTTTCAACGTACTCTGTGGTTCTCTCTATCTGATTGGTGATTTTTTTGAGAAACAGAATGACGTACGCTTTTAGCCTGACTTGTGCTTGCCGAAGCCTTGCTAAGCAAGTTCGTCCTCAGCCTATTGTCTAGACCGCTGACTGTAAGCTGCCGAAATGAAAAGTCTCACCGTAGCCCGTTAATGAGCTTGAAGAGGCGATCGCTTTTGGTCAGAGTTTAGCTAGGCTAGCCGGAGACAGCGGAGGCAGGGCGTCAGCCCACAGAAGGATTTCAGCGCTTTCTGATAGGGTAATAAACAACCTTTCTTTGAATTCCTAACGATCATGCTTGAGTTTCTTACGCTTTCAGATCAGCTTCCTCCAGTTGCTCCCTACTCTCATGCCGTCAAAGCAGGTGACTTTTTGTTTGTTACTGGGCAGCTAGCCGAAGACCCGGAAACCGGAGAAGTGATCAAAAGTTCTATTGAAGAACAAACCCGACGTGTCATGGAAAATCTCAAGCTGGTTTTGGCCAAAGCAGAAACAGACTTTACCCAAGTGGTGATGGCTCGGATTTTTATTACTGATTTTCGTTACTACGAGGCTGTCAATCAAATTTATGCTGCTTACTTCACACCAGGTAGCTTTCCGGGACGTACAACGGTAGGCGTTTTGGGTTTAGCTGGCTTCGGGGATGTAGAAATTGATTTGATTGCTTACTGCGGCAAAGGGTAGTTGAGGCAAGTTTGAACCCCCTTGGGAAACGACCCCAAACCAGCTAGTGCCTAATCTTCTAAAGCGATTTCCTCTAAATCTTCTAAATTGTTGGTTGTGTCCGTTAGCTCTAGACACAGATCTTGAAGGGTCTGATTTTGGCTGCGGCGAGATTGACGACGGTACTTTTTAGCTTGTAGTTTAGGCTCTTCCTGAATCCCTGACTCTGTGGTTTTGAACTTAGTGGTGGATTCACTGTCAGATTGTTGTTCCAGGTAGGCTTGCTGGGCGATCGCCTCTTCAAGCATTGAGAGGTAATAGGGGTAGCGCTCCCAATCTCCTCGAACGATACAACCAGGTTCATCCCGATGTAGGCAATTGCTAAATTGACATTTTTTTTGCTGCAAGTACTGCTGAATTTCAGGAAAAAACTGGGATAGCTGTTCAGGATGACAGGTAATATCGGGTTGGTTAAACCCAGGGGTGTCTGCCACTAACCCGCCAGTCGGCAACTCAAAAAGTTCTACATGCCGGGTGGTGTGCCGACCTCGCCCTAACTTTCCAGAAACTTGACTAGTCCGTAGATCGAGCTGAGGCACAAGCTGATTAATCAAACTCGACTTACCCACCCCTGAAGGCCCAGAAATAATCGTGACTTTGTCTTGTAGCGGCACTTGCAGATCAGACAAAACCGTCCTAGCCTGAGCGCTGGTTAGAATTGGCCGATAGCCCCACGTTTGCAAACGATCGCTCCAGTTTTGTTGAATCTCAGTAGATACAAGGTCACATTTGTTTAAGCAAACACAAACCGCCATTCCAGTTGACTCAGCTTTTACCAAAAAGCGGCTGAGCTGGTAAGGCTCAGGTTCAGGTTCGGCTAAAGCAAAAACCAACAAAATCTGATTGGCATTAGCAACGGGAGGACGATCTAAAAACGTCTGTCGGGTTGCAATTGCTGCGATCGCCCCACGTCCCCCTTCCCAATCAGGCTCTTCAATACGAACGCGATCGCCGACAATTACCCGTTGCCCCATCTTCTTTAGGCGTGCTCGTCGAGTGCATAAGAGCTGAGTAATGCCCGCAACTGGGGAACCGTCAGTAACAACAGCAGAATCAAGCTTGACAAAATAAAAATTAGCTTGAACAGCTAACACAGTCCCCCAAAGCTGGTCTTTAGCTTGGTGAAAAGCAGTTAATTCCAAGCTCTGCTTGCATGGTTCCACAGATTTAAGGCTTGCGCACTTGGACGACAAAATAGTCATCCTGTGGATGCAACTGTTCAACCTGATAGCCTTCCATAATCAGGCTGTCGGGGACTTGTTCAATTGGTTCGCCTGCATCTAGCCAAACTTCTAGTAGCGAACCTGAGGCCATACGCTCTAGCTTTAGCTTCGTTCGCACAAAGTTCAGGGGGCAAGGGGTACCTCGCAAATCAAGCTGAGCTTCAGGCTGCTGAGCAGGCTGTTGAGTTGCTGATCTGGGCTGATTCATCCGCGAAATAAGCCCCCCAAAAAGCCTTCAATGCCGCCTTTGCCAATGCGATCGCCTCTTACCTCTACTAGCTTTTCTAAGAGTTCGCGTTCTTCCGTCTTGAGCTTTGTCGGAATTTCTATCAGCACCGTTAGAAGATGATCGCCTCGGCTCACGGGATTCCCCAATCGAGGAACGCCATGCTTCTCTAAGGTCAAAACTGTATTGGGCTGAGTACCAGCCGGAATCTGCACCTCTACCGGGCCATCAACCGTATCAACATCTAACCGACAACCTAAAATAGCTTGCAAATAGCTAATCTTTAGATCTGAGAGTATGTTAATACCGTCTCGCTTAAATTCAGCATGCTCGTTAACGAACAAGTAAACGTAGAGATCACCGGGCGGGCCATTACGACGTCCGGCATCCCCTTCCCCCGAAACCCGTAGGCGCGTACCATTATCAACCCCAGCAGGTACAGTAATCTTAAGCTTCTTAGCTTCCTGCTTTTGGCCACTACCGCCACAGACTTCGCATTTCTCTTCAACCATCTCACCCGTGCCATTGCAAGTTGGGCAAGTAGACACTTGGGTAAAACTGCCAAATGGCGTGCGAGTAGCTCGTCTGACTTGGCCTGCACCGTTACAGGTAGAACAGGTGCGTGGACGAGTACCGGGTCTAGCTCCAGACCCACTACAGTTTGAGCAGGTTTCAAGGTGGCTAATCTTGATTTCTTTTTCACCACCAAAAATGGCTTCTTCAAAGTCAAGCTTGAGATCTAAGCGAAGATCGTCACCACGCACTGGCCCGCGCCGCCGTGTACCCTGTCCCGCTCCTCCCGCAAAACCGCTAAAAAAGCTTTCAAAGATATCGGCAAAGCCGCCCATATCGGAAAAATCTTGAAAGCCAGCAGCACCCGCACCGCTAACGCCTGCTTCACCAAAGCGATCGTAACGGGCCCGCGTTTCAGGCTCAGAAAGCACTTCATAGGCGCGGTTGATTTCCTTGAAGCGCTCTTCAGCCCCTTCCTCTTTATTAACGTCAGGGTGATACTTGCGAGCTAAACGCCGATAGGCGCGCTTCAGCTCATCTTGATCCGCACTCCTTGAGACACCGAGGATTTCATAGTAATCACGAGCCATAAAGCGCTGCTGGAGATGTTAAACTTGGACACTTTAAACATTCTAAAGACAGATGATAGTCTATGACTACTGCGTCTGATCATCAGAATTACTCAATCGGCTCATAATCGGCGGCTACCGTTGGCTGATCGTCAAACTCAAGGTTATCCATATCGGCGATCGCGGTGTCCTGTTCAAACTCAGGCGAACCTACAGTTTCGTCAATATTCCCGTGGCTGACTTCTGGGTAAGTTCCTTCCTCGAAATCGTCAGTTTGCTGATATAGGGTGGCTCCGATCGTAAATAGAGTTTGCTGCAAAGCGTCTAATCTTAGCTTAAACTCATCGGGCGTAATGGAGCGATCGCTCATCGCAGCCCTCAATTCAGCCGCTTTTTCGACCGCTTCCGCTTTTACCTCTTCAGCAATAATGTCAGCATTATCGCGCAGCGTTGCCTCATAGCTATAAAACAGATTGTCAGCTCGGTTCTTCAGCTCAGCCAGCAGCTTCCTTTGAGTATCTTCGTCTGCAAATAACTCTGCCTCTCGCCGCATCCGTTCGACTTCGTCAGAATTCAACCCCCCTGTGCTAGTAATGCGGATACTTTGTTCTCGCCCGGTGCCTTTATCTCTAGCAGATACTTGCAGAATTCCATCAGCATCAATTTCGAAAGAAACTTCGATTTGAGGGACACCTCTAGGCGCGGGCGGAATGCCAGTTAACTGAAACTTACCTAAACTCTTATTGTCCTTGGCCATAGCCCGTTCCCCTTGGAGAACGTGAACTTCTACCGAAGTTTGGCCATCAGTTGCTGTAGAGAAAACTTGGGTCTTGCTAGTCGGAATGGTGGTATTTCTTTCAATAACTTTTGTGAAAACCTCACCCAGGGTTTCAATCCCCAATGACAGTGGCGTCACATCCAGCAAGAGCAGATCTTTAACCTCACCCCCCAAAACGCCAGCCTGAATCGCTGCACCCAAAGCTACCGCTTCGTCTGGGTTAACAGAGCGATCAGGAGCCTTACCATTGAAGTAACGACCGATGGCCTCCTGGACAGCCGGAATACGGGTAGAACCTCCAACCAAAATAATGCGATCAATTTCGTCTGGTGATAGCCCTGAATCCTTAATGGCTTGTGTAACAGGTTCTAACGTAGCTTCTACCAAAGAACGGGCAAGTTCTTCAAATTGAGAACGTGACAACTCCATTTCAAGGTGTTTTGGCCCAGAATCATCCGCCGTGATAAAGGGTAAGTTTATCGGGGTTGTCATCATGTTAGATAACTCAATTTTGGCCTTTTCAGCAGCTTCCCGTAGTCGCTGCAAAGCCATCCGATCGGCAGATAGATCGATCCCCTCTTGCTCCCGAAAATTCTTGATCATCCAAGTAACGATGCAGTCATCGAAATCGTCGCCGCCTAGGTGGTTGTTTCCCGAAGTGGCTTTAACTTCAAATACACCGTCCCCTAGCTGCAGAATAGAAACATCAAACGTGCCGCCGCCTAAATCAAAGACGAGAACTGTCTGATCTTGATCCTGTTTGTCTAAACCATAGGAGAGAGAGGCCGCCGTGGGTTCATTAATGATCCTCAAAACTTCTAAACCCGAAATCGTACCAGCATCCTTAGTTGCCTGACGTTGCGCATCAGTAAAATAAGCAGGTACGGTAATAACGGCCTGTGTTACTTCTTCACCCAAGTAAGCTTCTGCATCTTGCTTGAGCTTTTGCAAAATCATTGCTGAAACTTCTTGAGGGGTGTAGTTCTTGCCTCGGATGGTGACATCAACAGTACTATCGCGCCCCTTAGCACAAACATAGGGGACACGGGAGCGCTCTTCTTCTGTATCATCCCAACGACGGCCAATAAAGCGTTTAATACTGTAGACCGTATTTTCTGCGTTTGTGACGGCTTGACGCTTTGCCAACTGACCAACTAACCGCTCTCCGGCCTTACCGAAACCAACAATACTAGGCGTTGTCCGCCCCCCTTCCGTGTTGGTGATCACAGTCGGCTTGCCGCCTTCTAACACGGCAACGCAGCTGTTAGTTGTACCTAGGTCGATGCCAATTACTTTTCCCATAGCTTGTGGCTAATTTGCTGTGAAAGACAGGTGGAGGTGCTGCTAATCAAACTTAGCTCATACACCAGGGAAAGGAAGAATAGTTTGCGAAAAACAAGTCCATCTATACAATTGCCTTTTAAATCTAAAGTCTTGATTACGCTAGACGTCAGAAACTGACAGCGCTGAGATTGAGCTTTATCTTAATCAGACGGTAAGATCGACCCTTTTTCTGCAACAGACTCGCACCCACAAATGATTGCCAATATTAATCAGCTTCTTCACTTGAATTTTCTCCCGAGGGTATCACGCCCTCAGCGGGTGCAGCAACTTTCACCATGGCATGGCGTAAAACGCGATCGCCTAAAAGATACCCTCTAACGAGTTCTTCCATAACAGTATCTTCAGGATATTCTGCACTGGGTTCTCGCATGACTGCCTCATGCAGGTTGGGATCAAACGCTTGACCCTCTGCCCGCATAGGCGAAACCCCCACTCGCTTTAAGCAGTCAACCAGTTGTTTATAAACACTTTGGTAGCTTTTGTGAATAGACATTTCCTGATCGGTTTGAGGCTTGATCTGAGATCTCGCCCGCTCAAAGTTATCTACGACAGGTAGCAACTCACTGATAGCTGAGCATTTTATTTGAACTTCGGCTTCTTCCCGCTGTTTGCTGGTGCGCTTACGAAAATTTTCGAAATCGGCAGCAATCCGCATATATTGGCTCGTTCTGTCTTCCACTTGTGCTTTGAGAGCTACAATTTGGCGCTCTAAATCGGCAACCCGTTCAGGTGTCTCATTTTGTGACTCAGGCTCTGTTACTGCCTGCTCACTACCCGGTGCTGCTGCTGTCTCGCCTTCAGCAGCGGTCTGAAAATTCTCTTCAAAGTCAATTTCCACAGCAGCATCCGCTTCAGTTAGCTCTTCAAAATCAGAAGTGCCTGAAGTAGCCTCTGGTGAGTTGTCCATTTGATTAGCTTCGTCAACCATTACACTTGCGACCCGATTTCAACAAAAACCTAGATTATTGACCTACTAAGGTTCACTGTAGAGGATTCAACCCGATCAAAATCTATCATGGGGTTGGGTTTAGACCTTATCCCCTGACAGCCTAATAATTTAATATTACGTCCTGAAGCTAGATACGGGAGGGTTTGAGTGTACTTAGTAGCACTTGAGTCAGCCAAATATGACAGCTCACTACTGGCCAATGCCACCTTAGCGCTTTATCAAGGAAGAGACACAAATTTTGTTGAAGCTTCTAGGGAGAGGCTATCATCTTTGAAATGGGAGATGTCGATGTCCCTTGAACTGCCTGCATTCGCATTCACTGACTGCTTGTTCGCGTCCTGTAATTCTGTCTCACCTTACGGGCATACTGTGTTAACGATCTTTCTCCATCAGCTATGACTAACTCTTCTTCACAGCGGCGTGCGCTCGTTCTGCAACGAAGTTTTTCTCCCTTCAGCAACAAGCTGGTTCAAGCAGGTTATGTAGACGGTGAGCAAATGCAGCAGGCTCTGGCAGAAAGTCGTAAGTCAGGGCGAGCGCTTACCGACATTCTCGAGTCTATGACCGGGCAGCAGCTTTCCCCAGAGCTACTGCGCCAGTACAAGAAGCAACAACTGTTTGAGCTAAAGATTCTATATGGGGTCGAGTCGTTAGACCCTGAGCTTAGCAGCGTTTCTAGCACGCAAGTAAGTCAGCTTATCCATGAGTTGATTCCGGTAGATATCTGTCGGCGGCATCGCTTAATTCCTCTATCAACCGAAGAAGATGAACCACCAACTGTTTTGGTGGCAATGGTTGATCCGGAAAATTTAGAGGCTCAAGACGATCTCAATCGTATCCTGCGCCCCAAAGGCTTTCGTCTACGCCGCCGAGTGATCACAGTCGATGACTTTCAGCGACTACTGAATTCTTTTTTGGATGAGCAAGTCGCCTTAGAGAAGAAGAAAGACTTCGAAAAGTCAGTTGATGTTAGATCTGATTTAGAAGATCTTGACTTGGGCGATTTGCAAGATGCGCCCGATGAAGAAGCTGATTTGAGTGTTGCTCTAGAAGATGCAGGGGCAGCGCCTGTTATTGCTTTGGTCAACAAAATTTTGGTCAAAGCTTTGCAAGAAGAGGTTTCAGACATCCATATTGAACCTCAAGAAGATTTTCTAAGGATTCGCTTTCGTAAGGATGGCGTTCTGCGGCCCGCTTTTCCGCAAAACTTTCCCAAAAAGATCGTTCCAGCGGTTACAGCTCGCTTCAAAATTATTGCTGAGCTAGATATTGCAGAACGGCGCGTACCTCAAGATGGACGTATCCGGCGTATTTTCCAGAACCGTAAGGTAGATTTTCGCGTTAGTACGTTACCGAGTCGCTATGGCGAAAAAGTAGTTCTGCGGATCTTAGATAATGCTTCGACTCAGCTTGGCTTAGATAAGCTGATTACCGATGCAGATACGCTGAAGACCGTTCAGGAAATGGCAGCTCGTCCCTATGGTCTGATTTTAGTTACGGGGCCTACAGGTTCGGGTAAGACCACAACGCTCTATTCTATGTTGTCAGAGCGCAATGATCCGGGCGTCAATATTAGTACGGCTGAAGACCCGATTGAGTATACGCTGCCTGGGATTACGCAGGTACAAGTATTACGCGAGAAAGGCATGGTTTTTGCCTCTATCCTCCGAGCTTTTCTGCGGCAAGATCCAGACGTTATTCTGGTAGGAGAAACTCGCGATCCAGAAACAGCTAAGACTGCTATTGAAGCAGCTTTGACAGGTCACCTGGTACTAACAACGCTACATACCAATGACGCTGCAGGTGCGATCGCCCGTTTAGATGAAATGGGCGTTGAACCTTTTCAGATATCCAGTTCCTTAATTGGGGTTTTGGCTCAACGATTGATGCGCCGGGTGTGTTCCGAATGTCGCATCGCCTACAATCCTGGGCAAGAAGAACTTGCTCGGTTTGGTTTGACCTCCTCTGGAGATATGGATATCACTTTTTACAAGGCTAAGACCCTAACTCCTGAAAGTTTAGAAGCGGAGCGATCAGCTGGTACGCTTTGCTCTATCTGTCAAGGAAGTGGATACAAGGGCCGAGTCGGGGTCTACGAAGTGATGCGCATTACCGAAAATCTACAGGCACTTATTTCTGAAGGTGCTCCTACCGAGCGCATTAAAGAAAGTGCGGTTGAAGAAGGTATGCAAACGCTGTTAGCCTATAGTCTTAATCTTGTGCGGGAAGGGCATACCACCTTAGAGGAAGTCGAGCGGGTGACCTTCACTGATACGGGATTAGAAGCAGAACTCAAGGCAAGGCGTAAGACTTCACTAACCTGTAGTAGCTGTGGTGCGGGTCTAAAACAAGAGTGGTTAGACTGTCCCTATTGCTTAACACCCCGTTTCCATAGCTGATGTGTGGCAGCCTTGAAGCATCGCTCCGGCTTAAATCTTACATTTTCGTTGTCCAGTCAATAGTTTGATAGCAGCATAACGGTTACTATCGCAACCAATAGGCCCAGTCAATTCGTTACTGAAAGAATATTTGAGGTAGACCTATGGAACTGATGATCGAAGACTTAATGGAAGAAGTAGTTGAGAGAGGCGGATCTGACCTACACCTCTCGGCAGGTCTACCTCCTTACATCCGCATCAGTGGTCATCTAACGCCCACCGAGCATCCGCCGATGTCGTCAGAGCAATGTCAGCGGCTCATTTTCAGCATGCTCAACAATACGCAGCGTAAACAGCTAGAGCAAACCTGGGAATTAGATTGTTCGTATGGTGTCAAGGGATTGGCTCGATTTCGAGTCAATGTTTACAAAGATCGTGGCACTTATGCAGCCTGTTTACGAGCTTTGAGTTCCAAAATTCCCAGCATGGATCTTTTGGGTTTGCCTAATATTGTGCGAGAACTCTCGGAAAAGCCAAGAGGATTGATCTTGGTGACGGGGCCAACTGGATCAGGCAAATCAACCACCCTGGCGTCAATGATTAACAACATTAATTTGACGCGGGCAGAACATATTCTGACCATTGAAGATCCGATTGAGTTTGTGTATGAACCGATTAAAAGTCTCATCCACCAGCGGCAAATTGGAGAAGACACCAAAAGTTTTGCCAATGCGTTGAGAGCTGCTTTACGAGAAGATCCCGACGTGATTCTAGTCGGTGAAATGCGAGACTTAGAAACGATTTCTCTGGCTATCTCTGCCGCTGAAACTGGACACTTAGTTTTTGGTACGCTGCATACCAGTTCCGCTGCTCAAACCGTAGACCGTATGGTAGACGTTTTCCCCCCTGAACAACAGCAGCAAGTTCGTGTGCAGCTTTCTAACTCGTTGGTAGCTGTATTAAGTCAAACGCTGGTAGCCAAACAAAACCCTAAGCCCGGAGAGTTTGGTCGGATGATGGCTCAGGAAATTATGATCGCAACACCCGCGATCGCCAACTTAATTCGTGAAGGCAAAACAGCTCAAATTTATAGCGCCATCCAAACAGGCGGTAAGGTAGGCATGCAAACCCTGGAAAAGGTTTTGGCTGATCTTTACAAAGCAGGTTCTATATCCTTCGAATCTGCAATGGCCAAGTCTTCACGAACTGATGAGCTACAACGACTAATTGGCAGTGCCCCTACAACAACAGCAAGTACAACAGCGAAACAAGGCGCGTATGCGCGTCGCTAGTTAAACGAAGGGGATTAGCAGGTTTGAGTAAAATTGTTGAATAAACATTAGAGTGACAGAGTAGACACTAGCAGCTAGCAGACTTTTAGTTCACAGCGTTACGTTTCAACTCTGTCTCTTTTATTTTGCTCAAACAGACTAGCAAGGGTCGTTGTCACAGATTATGTACGCCATAGAAGTTTAAAAAAAATTGTGATAGGTTGACAGAACAAATTCGCTGTCAATTGACAGGGTGCTAATCTAGAGTCGCTTCGGGCCATGCTGCCTTTGGAGCAAAAGTTGTCCACAACAGCTTACGGAATTTTCAATTGCTATGCCTACCTACGTTGCTACGGGTCGTGATGCTGCTGGACGCGATCGGCGCGAAAAAGTAGCTGCAGGAACGCCAAACGAAGCTCGGAATTTACTCAAAGAACGGGGTCTCTTCATCCAAGAAATTCGAGAAGAGCGAGGCATTAATATAGATTTTGAGAGTTTAAAGACTTCACTCACTAGCGTTAGCGTTAAGGACAAAGCTATTTTTTCGCGACAGTTTGCAGCCTTGGTTAATGCTGGGGTTGCCCTAGTCAGAGGACTCGGCGTACTCGCAGAAGAATGCCCCAACCCCAAACTCAAAAAGTCACTGCAGGAAATTAACGCTGATGTGCAACAAGGGACAAGTTTGTCCGATGCCATGCGAAAGCATCCCCAGTGTTTTGATGACCTGTATGTTGCGCTAGTACAAGCTGGGGAAGTAGGTGGGGTACTCGATGAAGTACTCAATCGTTTAGCCAAACTGCTAGAAGACCTGAATCGATTGCAGAACCAGATTAAGTCTGCAATGGCTTATCCAGTAACAGTGGGTATTTTGGCAGTTGTGATTTTCGTCGCAATGACGGTTTTTTTGCTGCCCACATTTGCTGACATTTTTGCGCAGTTTGATGCCGAGCTGCCAATGTTTACGCAGGTTATGTTAGGCATCAGTGGTTTCTTGAGAACGCCTCTTTACGATTTCCTGTTAATTGCTGGCATTGTAGCTGCTGTTTTTATCTATCGGCAGTATTACAAAACGCCTGTGGGCCGAGAGACAATGGATCGTTTCTTCCTGAAAATGCCGTTGTTTGGTGACTTAGTTCAAAAAACTGCAACAGCTCGGTTTTGCCGAACTTTTGGTTCTCTCTCTCGCTCAGGTGTGCCAATTCTAACGGCGCTAGAAATTGTTCGAGACACGGCTGGAAATCGCGTTATTTCTAATGCAATTGACGAAGCGCGGCAAGAGATTCAAACTGGTGGCATGATCAGTTTGGCGCTGCAAAAACATCAAGTCTTTCCGGTTATGGCAATCCAAATGATCTCTATTGGAGAAGAAACAGGAGAGCTGGATCAAATGTTGATGAAGGTAGCTGACTTTTACGAAGATGAAGTTGAGCAAGCCGTTAAAGCCCTGACCAGCGTGATGGAACCGATCATGATTATTGTGTTAGGAGGCATGGTTGGCTCGATTTTGATTTCTATGTATTTGCCTATGTTCAAGATTATGGAAGTGGTGCAGTAGTTGCAAGGGGTGAAGTCAAGCAGACTAACTGGCTCCAAAAATCTTTAGAGAGCAGGTTAGCTTTGAAGTCTGGCGATCATCGCGCTTATGCCCTTGCCAGCCCCCAGTGGCGAAAGCAGTTAGCCCAAGCGGGAGTTACAGCCCTTGCCTGCTCAGCCAAAAGACGTTTGGAAAAGACGACAAAAGTAGTAGGCTCCTAGTCCGTAGCTATTAATTGGCTACGGACTCTTGGTAAAAGTTGCTAAATGTTTTTGAGACAACTTATTGTAGAACTTCTTCTAGCTGGTGCTGATTCCATAGAGATTGATAAAGTCCTGGCCGAGCAATCAAATCATCGTGGCTACCGCTTTGGACAATGCGGCCTTGATCCATCACCAGGATACGATTAGCCGTCGCAGCCGCAGACATTTGATGGGAGATAAAGATAACTGTTTTGCGTTGAGTTCCCTGCGCCAGGTTTTTTAGAATGGCAGTCGCTGTCTGATTGTCTACACTCGAGAGGGCATCGTCTAGTACTAAGATGGGTGCATCTGTCAGTAAAGCCCGAGCCAAAGCTGTTCGTTGGCGCTGCCCACCCGATAGGGTAATACCGCGTTCTCCGACAATTGTGTCGTACTGCTGAGGAAAGTTGACGATTTCGTCGTCCATTTGAGCTTGTTTGGCAGTATGCTGCACTTCGATCGCTTCTGCCAAAGGCTCACCGTAGCGAATATTATTTTTGATGGTGGTACTAAAGAGAAAGCTATCTTGAGGAACAAAGGCGATCGCTTTTCTTAAGTCAGCCAAAGCAATTTGAGTAATATCGTAGCCGTCTAGAAAGAGCTGCCCCGGCTGAATATCCAATAACCGAGGAATTGCGTTGGCTAAGGTTGATTTGCCCGAACCAATTGAGCCAACGATGGCAACCGTTTCTCCCGGCTGAATGTGGAAGTTTACAGCCTGTAAAGCGGCTTGCGTACTTCCTGGAAAGCTATAGGTAAGATTGTGGGCAACGATTTCGCCTGTGAGCGTGGGCAGATCCAAAGCAACAGACTGAGCCGCATTTTTGATTTTTGGCTTGGCATTCAGGATAGCTTCAACTCGGTCGATGCTAACCTCTCCCCTTTGATAGGCGGTAATGGTAAAACCGAGCAAAGCGGTGGGAAAAACTAAACGCTCAACATAAAGAATTAAGGCGACAAAATCACCAACGGTCAAAGCTCCACTGGCGATCGCTCCCGCTCCTGCAGCCAAAATCACCAATAGACTAATACTGGCTAAGCCCCCTAACAAGGGAAACAGGGTGTTGCGAGTTCTAGCTAGCGTTAAGTTGGCTTCTAACAGGCGTTGATTGAATTGGGCAAAAGCCTGACGTTCATTATTTTCCTGAGCATAAATTTTGATCAGGGCGATACCACTCATATCCTCTTGAATCATTTCACTCAGGTTAGAGATTTCTTGCTGAACCTGAAGTTGTTGATTGCGTAGCCGATCGCTAAAAAGCTGCACGAGTATCAGCATAATCGGGTAAACGATTAAGGCCATAACCGTCAGCCGTCCGTTGATAGTGAGCATCACCGGTAAGGTTAGCACGTAGGCAAAGAGTGTGTTGGCCAAGCTTAAAACAGCAAAGCCGACAAGACGCCGAATATTATCTACATCGCTAGTCGCTCGGCTGATCAGGTCACCAGCCGTATTGATAGAAAAATAAGCTGGCTCTAGCGTTAAGAGATGCTCAAAAATCTGCTGTTTGAGGTCAAACTCAACTTGCCGACCTACGCCGAAAATGAGGATGCGAGAACCCATGCGGATGAACCACATGACGGAGGCAAGCAGTAAAATCAGCAAGACGTAATAGAGGACTCGGTCATAGCTGAAAGTAACCTGTAGTTCGTCAATACCATCCCGAATCAGCAGAGGTATCCAGACGCCGACTACGTTAACAATCAGCAAAGCTCCGATGCCAACCGCAGTTCTTTGCCAATGAGGACGGAGGTATGTCCCAAGTTTTTGTAGTTGCGATCGCGCCATTGAACTAAACATAGAAGGAAAGCAGAGCGATCGCTCTGCCTCCTCATCCTAGACGAATTTAGCTTCAAGCGACCCTGATGGCATACTTCTAAATCTCTACCAGTTCTCCCCAACTGACATCAAAAGGCGGTAACCAATTGCGCAAGAAATAGTAAATTGAAGACAAAAATTCTTCCCAATAACGCGTTGTCAGCCTCAGGGCTTCTACACTAGGGATAATATCCTGCAACCGAGCCGCTAAGTCACCATTGCGCCCTTCACTAGAAATGTAAAAGTCCGTAGGACGCGCAACCACCTGTAAGCCTATTTTTTCAAAAGTTAAGCCTACCCGCCGCATCGTCAATGCAGGTGAGACGACCATAACGCGATTGTCTTGTGGCCTAGGGTCGTTGTCGGCATTAAATAGCTCTTGATCTTGCAAAAAGTCTCTAACGGCTTCTGCGCTGGCACGAACATTGCTGCCAGTATCTTCAATGCGAATCAGATCGGGTGGAATTCCGTTATTGGTGAGCAATTGCCGAATGGCCTGGTCTTTTTCTGCCCTTTCGTCACCATTACCGGAACGCGAACCAGCCGTCACAATAAAGAACGGCAGGTTACCTCGGTTGCGCAGGTCGCGATATAGCTCAGTTCCATAAATCAATCGAGGTACTAAGCCGACGTTAAAAGACCGTTCATTGTCCAGTTGACTAGGAAAGTCACCCGCTTGGTTAACCGTATCGGCGCTGTCTCCCAAAACGACGATGGCAATAACATCGCTGAGATTAGCGACTTCAGGAATATCAGCCGGACAAACATCTTCACAAAGCGTACGGCGATCTCGGAAAGCTTCTTGCACCGACTGTTCGGCTTGCCCTACCAGGAACCGAGCAACCAAGGGCATGCTCGCAATCAGTAAAATGGTTAGCGCTAAGGCAACTTGGTTACCATTGACTTTTTTGACGCCTTGGCTGACCGCAACGGCTAATAGGGTGATAGCTGCTCCCAAAGGCTTAAGTGGAAACGAAATAATATTCCAGATGACGGAAACGGTAGGGTCATCTGTTTCTACAAAAGATAAAACTAAGAGTGCTAAGAAAATTAGTCCCCCAAACCAGGTGAGATAGTTTCTAGGGATAAATTTCAGTAGAACGTACCAGATGATCAGGCCGACGGCTGCCCACAGCAAAATTCGAGTTAGCAGTACTAGCAACATTCCCTGTCTTCCTCTATCAGCCTTCGGTTTAGGAGGTCTGCGGTTTGTTGTAGCATGAGACTGCCCCAAAATGATCAAAAATTGCTAAGTATTTTGTGGGTTTCGGTAAAAACGCGAAGAAGCCGACGAATTCGTCGGCTTCTTCGCGTTTTCAAAGAGCTGCTTTTCAGACTAGATCAGTTTTAGGTTTGGATACTCAGCTACCAATTCATCGGTGGTTAAAGTTTCACCTGAGGCTTGGGGCGTCCACAAAACTTCAACAGCTAAGAGTTGTTCACGAGAGACAGCCCCTAATTGATTCAGCGCTTGGCGTAAATCCTGAGTGCTGCTGACCTTGGGTAAAGCAAGACTGCCTTGTACACCCACTAGTAGGGTCGCTACGATATATTCACCAGGTGCCTCAGGCAGCTTATTCGGGTCTTCTTGCCCCGGCAAGGCTGAACGAGGGGTAGCTTGTTTGAGTTGGTTGTTGACGTTTGAGAGCGTTTCTTCGGTGAATTTACTGCGTTCTGCTAAAGCAAAGCGATTGAACTCTTGTTCAGCAGAGAGCAAACGGGTTTGCTTATTGTCAGTAGCTGCATAAACCCAGTACTCAGGATGCCGTAAGAGGGAAAGCGTAGCCTCCTGTAAAACCTGAGTGAGTCCTGCGCTTGATCCGGTGTCAGCGGTTTCAGCCATTCGGTTGAGGTCAGCCTGTAGTTCACGAGCATCAGCGAGTAACCCTACTTGAATGCGGGCTACCGAAACAGCCGGATTGCTGGCTTCTTCATAGCTAGACGATTCGCTGGCGTTACGGAAACTGCGAACTAGAAAGTTAGCGATCGCGACAAATAGCAAAATGGTAAAGAGACCTCCGAAGCCCCCACCAATGCCAAAAATAGGAAACAGAAAAGGGAAGCCAAAGCCTCCTCCTGGATAGTACCCCCCGCCTGAAGGCCCACGATAGGTACGACTTGGTGGAGCATAGGGACGGCTCGGTGCTCTAAAACTGCCGCCGCCAATACGGCCACCGCCTCTAGCGGCCAGAGCGCCGCCAGCCTGACCCAACACCAAGGTGGCAATTAGGCTCAGAACCAGCAGAGACTTCAAAAATGGCTTTACAAACTTCATCAGTTTGGGCATAACGGACTACCTTTAATCAGACTTGCAAACAAGTAGCTTTTTTAAACTCAGGATGGAGCTAATTTCAACAGGCGATTGATTACTTACAATGTATCGTTTCTTGAAGCCTTGCTCGCCTTAGCTGCTGCACAATTTTAGGCGGATTCCCGCCCACAAGAGCCAGTGAAACCGGCTAACCTCCTCCAACGATGGTAACAATTTCCAGGCGATCGCCGTTTTGCATTTCAGTGGTTGACCAAAACTGGCGGTGCAAAATTTCACCATTGTATTCAACCGCTACTAATTTTGGATTTAACCCTAGCTGCGCTAACAAGGTAGGAAGACAAGTTTCAGGCGGACAGTATTTCTCTTCGCCGTTCACTTGCAGTTGAACAGGCTGGTTTTGAGCAGAATCGATCATGAGCTACACGGTTGCTTGCGGTAGGGTTTTAAGCGTTTGGCGATGATGCAACTGGGCCACAAAATATTGGGTCATCAAAGTTGGTTGCTCAGCGACCATAATTGCTCTAACGACGGCGACTCGTTCGGCTCCAGCGTCAAGGACTTCGTTGAGGTTATCGGCATTGATACCGCCAATGGCAAACCAAGGTACGCTAGCATGGGCAGCCGCATGTCTGACGTAGTCTAGGCCAGTAGCGGCTTTGTCTGGTTTCGTTGGGGTGGCATACACTGGGCCGACGCCAATGTAATCGGCTCCCTCTGCGATCGCCCGTTGCATTTCGTCGGGGTTAGTGGTTGAGCAACCAATGATACGATGAGTGCCCAAGATCTGTCTTGCAAAGGCGATAGGGAGATCTTTTTGGCCTAGATGCACACCATCCGCCTCTGCCGCTAGTGCCAAATCGACCCGATCGTTGATGATAAACAAAGCACCATATCGGTGGCAAAGATTTTTGAGTTGCTTAGCTATCTGTAGGCGATCGCTATCTCCCAGCGTTTTTTCGCGGTATTGCACGATAGCCATTCCCCCTTGCAAAGAGGCTTCTACGGTTTCTAAAAGTCGTTCATCAGGGGAGGTTACCAAATAAGATTGCGCCTGCTGTAGCCGTTGCCAGCGCTGATAACCAGCCAGGTGACTTTCCAGCGTATAAACCTGATAGCGCATTTCTTTACAGTCCTGCCCCATCTGAGAATTAATTAATTTGCCATATTCTTCTAACACTCTGAGGGCTTCTTGCGTGCGTCCAAAGTTGACCTGTAAGACTTGCTGTATGCTGGTGCGAGTCTCTTCTTGAGGGTGGCTCAGACGCGTCCCCGGATCGGCTGGCGTGTTGCGAGCCGCACGAATTTCGTCAGTATGCCAGGTGGCTAGGCGCTGACGCAGGTCTTTAATTTGCTGGGTAGCATCCGCCTGATTCAGGCCAAAACGACACCACTCCTCAATAATTCTGAGTCCTTCGCGCGCCCGATCGAGGTTGGCATCTAGAATGCGATAAATGGCTGCTTGGTTTTTAGCAATCTTGCTGTTTGTCTCGCTTTTGTCCGAAGAAGGATCCATCGTTTGGTTTGCTCCCAGCCTCAAGCGGCTGCTCTTATCCTATCAGTCAGGATAGGGTACACAATCCCTCAACGGTGCGGTTTTCTCCTCTTTTGAACCCAGGCTTCAAAACGGGGATAACATCGCCAGCATAGACATTTTTAGTTAACTTCTTTAACGTTTAGTGCATAGTTGGAGAGATCTGAGATATTAATTTGTCGAAATCCCGACGCGACTAGACAACCGCTAGCATGATGGCTATACCGCAAAGACTTTTGACTCGACTGCTTCTGTTGGGCCTCACGTGGGGACTTCTCCAGCCGCAAACCGCTGCGCAAACCGTTGGCTTAACCGCTCAGGCAAGCCCTCTTCCTGGGCAAGCCAATTTTCAGCCCGCCTCAGCCCAGGTGTCTCGCTATCAGGTGCTGCACGTGAATCCAACGGCTGGAAGCGATCGCCAGGGAACAGGGGCCCAGAGGCAACCCCTGCAAACAATCACTTATGCGCTACAGGTGGCTCAGCCCAATACGATCATTTTGCTAGCGCCAGGGCTATACAGTCAGGCGTCAGGGGAGACGTTTCCGCTGCGACTTAAGCCTGGGGTCACTATTCAAGGCGCGCCCGCTTCGGCTGGTCACACAGCAGTCATTCAAGGCGGGGGGGAATTTGTCAGTCCGGTTTTATCGCTACAAAACGTGGCCATTGTAGCTGCCGATCGCGCGGGGCTAGCCCATGTCACCGTGACCAATCCTAATGCTCAAGGCCACGGGCTTTGGATTGAAAGCGGCAGTCCAGTGATTTTAGAAAATGTTTTCGCGGGTAGTGGTCATTCGGGCATTTTTCTCGCAGGTACTGGCGCGCCTGTCATTCGCGGTAATTATTTTTATCGCAACGCGATCGCAGGCTTGGTAATCTACGGCGAAAGTCAGGCTGAAATCCATAACAATCGCTTCGAGCAGACAGGCGCGGGCATTACAGTTTCACAAAACGCTACACCGCGCATTATCGGTAACCAAATTATCCGCAACCGAGAAGGAATGGTTTTGCTGGCAGGTGCCCGACCCATTTTGCAAAATAACGATATTTCGCAGAATCGTCGCAATGGTTTGGTAGAGTTCGGAGACTCAGCCACCCTAGCAACCGCTCGCTATGCTGGCCCGGTTGAGCCAGTTGCGGCTGTCTCATCTGCCGTTAGCCCTAGTACAGCGGCAGCAAACCCTGATACTGCGACCAGGGCGATCGCAGCGACTACACCCACCAGTCCACCGACTACCTCAGCAGCGCGATCGCCCTCTCGCTTGGAGGCTAGCGCCAACCTGGAGGCTAGACCTTATCAAAACGTTATCTCTATTACCGCTAATCGCCCTCAGCCAGACAACTCGGCTGCTGCCAACGCTGCCAGCGCTGTTGATTCACCTAGCCCCACCACCGTAGACGCAACCGCTGCTCTGTCGGCTGACAGCCCCAATTCAGCCGACCCGGTAGCTACACCAAACGCAGACTCTAGCACGCCTACAGCGATCGCCCCAGCCGCAAGTTTACCCGCGCTACCGACAGTAGCCCTAGCTGCCGCTACTACCGCTCGTACCCCTCCTGAGCAATTGCCAGCGTCAGTAGCGGCAGACCCTTCGCCCGCTACGGTGTCTGCATCAACGCTAGACCTGGCAGTGGCGCCTCCTTTACCTTCGCCTCCCGCGATCGCGAACTTGTCGGCAGAGGCACCTGCCAATGCACCAGAGCCAGCCGCTAGCAATCCCGCCAGCGAGATTCTAGCCACACCCAGCCCTGCCACAGATCCGGCTGCAGAAAGCATTGAAATTAGGGTAACACCCGCTCAACTGCCAGCAGCGGCTAGCCTTACAGAAGAATTAGCCGCACCTCTCCCAGAAGCCGCGATCGCTGCAACGGGTGCGGTTGAACCAGGCATTGAAATTGCTGTTATTCCAGCGTCTAACGAACTGACAGAAATTCCAGTCACTGCTGAGTCGCAGCCAGATTGGGAACGGATTTTTGCCCGCCTTGATCACAAAGATGCTGATACGCAGTCGGCTGAAATAGCATCTCCAACGCCCGCCGATTCTGCGAACTTGCTGGTGCCTCCAGCCGCTACTCAGCCTGATGTGGTTGAATTAACGGTGATTCCCGCTGCCGCAGAACCCGAACCGCTGCCAGCTAGCCCGCCAACGCTGCCAACCGATTTGGCTCGTTTACCCGCCGTGCCTAATAGCGATTTGTTGCTGGTTCCTGGCCCTGATATTCCAATTGGCAGCGGCGGCGGTGTACCTTATGTTTTTGTATCCGCAGATCCGGGCAGCAATGCTGCTGGGCCACCGCCGCCGCCTTCTAGAGCGACAGCACTAGGCTTGTACTATCGGGTAATTGTTGAAGCGGCTGATGAAGCGACCCAAGCCCAAGTGCGATCGCTGGTACCTGACGCTTTTCGGATTCGTTATCGCGACCAAGTCATGATGCAAGCAGGCGCATTCGAAGACCAGGCAATGGCTGATGATATTGTGCAGATGCTAGCTAACAGCGGCCTGAGGGCTTGGGTAGAAAATTTGCAGTAAGCTCAAAAAATTAACGCTAAGTCTAGCTGGCGCAGATCGAGATAGTGTAGCCATGCTTTCTGCCCATCCCAGGTGGCTAAACTCACCTCGTGGGCAGAAAGTGACAGTAGAGCGGTAGGCGGGTTAGGGCATTGAACAGCCCCAATCAGCTCGACTTCTCGATCCCAAAACAGCAGTTGCCCCTGTTGATCAGCAATGAGATAACCCCAGTCAGTGGCGATCGCTACCTTCGGCGCGATCGCCACTCGTTTCCGCAAAACTCGAAATGGTTTAAGTTCAATAATCAGAAAAGTCGGCGGATCTGAATATTCAAAAGCAATCAACCGATAGGGAACCAACGTTCGTTTCACCTGCTGTAGCCGGGTTCGCAATCGAAGCTGGCCCAAATAGGTACCCTTGCGAGTGTACAGGTGAAAATAAGTCGAGGCTTGAGCTGCACTATCCGCAATCAGCGCAAAGTGATGGTTATCTAAGGGAACAAGCGCGATAATGCGCTCAATCTCATGGGTTAGCTCTCGTTGCGCCGGGACAGCTTTAGGCGCTACTGACACAGTTTGAGCAATGAGCAGTCTACCTCGCCCCTGTTGGGCTGTAGCAGGAGTAGCTGCGGCAAACCATCTTCCTGACTGGGCGAAGGCACCATAGCAAGGTTGAGCAAAGCTAGCGATCGCCCGTGGCTGCAAAGACTGATCGAACCCTTGAAACTGATCTAACCAGTAGATTTGCTGCCGAGTCACAATGCCAAGTCCTCGACTTGTCGGCTCAATTGCCTGGACTTCATCTGGTAACGTCATCATTTCGCTGGCCAGATGCGTTGGCTCAGCCGCTGCTGGCAATCGATGGGGCTGTAGCCCTAAAGTTCCACCGCTAAGTATCCAGCCTTTAGGATCTCGGTGCGGCGTAGGCTCAGGCCAAAACGCTAGGCTAGTAGAGCGTTGCGGCAAAGCAGCCGTATTGGTAGCTGCAAAAGGCGCAGGCAATAGCCCATTAAGTCGATACTGCTGAGAACCTGCCGCGATCGCGCTCAAAATAGCTTCTTGCATATCAGCAGCCCCTTGAAACCGCCGCATGGGGAGCTTTTGTAAAGCCTTAGCCAAAATCTGCTGCAAAGCCAGCGGTAAATCAGTTGGGATATGAGGCGGCTGGTTGAGATGGGCTTTCATCAACTCCACAGGCGTTCCAGAAAACGGACGGCAGCCTACCAGCAGCTCGTATAAGATAATGCCCACTGAATAGAGATCTGAAGCTTTAGAGTATTGGTTATAGAATCGCTCAGGAGCCATATAGGCAGGCGAACCCGTATTACTCCATCCAACCACTAGCTCCTGATTGAGACGGGCAATGCCAAAATCAGAAATGAGCGCTTGCCAACTACCAGGCGTGATGCGCAACAGAATATTTTCTGGTTTGATATCGCAGTGAATAATCCCTTGCTGGTGAGCCTGCTCTAGCCCCGACAAAATATCTAGCATGAGCTGCAAGGCTTCTACTTGAGATAGCTGCTTGGCTGATTCAACCAGCGTTCTGAGGGTTCCCCCTTCGCAATAGTCTAGGACTAACTGTCGTCCGGTGCGCGTATGCACTAAGGCATGGCAGGCAGCGATATTGGGGTGCTTGAGGCTCAGTAAAAACCTGAGTTCGCGTAAAAACTTATGGGTCGGCAAGCGATCGCGATTCAGGTTTTTGAGGGCTACTAAGTGCCCAGTGCGGCGATGGACAGCGCAATATACCTGCCCGAACTGGCCTTGGCCGACCAACCCTAGCAGACGATACTGAGAGCGTTTGGGCAAGCTGTCCACTAGCAGCTTCAGGACTGTTGACTCAGCGCAGACATAATTTCAGTGTAAGACTTTCCGGCAGCTACCATGGCAGCGGCTGGCTTGAGACGATGTTCTAGCCCCAAGACGAAGTAGTTGCAATCAGCCCCCAAAGATTCACAGGTCAGTTGCATGCAGGCCAGTTCTCGACCCGTCAATTGGCTAAAAAAGGCTTGTAGAATACCCGCTTCTAAATAACAAACAGGTTCCTGGGTGGACGGAGCCAGCTTGACATAAGGTGAGCCTAAAATCTGAATACCCAAAAACCCCTGAGTTCGATAAGCCGGGTCAAGATTGATGCCGCCCCAACCATGAGTGCGCCAGCACTGCTGTAGCGCTTGCAAAAATTCTGCCATCGTCAAATTAGCGAGCGGCTTTTTATAAAAGTCACTCAGCTCACCACCAAATCGAGCATAAAAGTTCTTACCCCACCAGCGACCACAGTTAAAAAGCACCAGCTTGGCAGCTTGTCCAGTTTCCTGCTCTAGCCCTGCGTAAATGCCTTTGATCAAGGTTTCCGGAAGCGCCAGCAAGCGATCGCCTCGGCGATTTTCTAGCAGACCAAATTCGAGTGTGCCTCGCACATAAACGTCACTAGCAAAATAATTACCGGACAACTGATTGTCAGCTATCAAATCAGCGACAGAAATCATGATAATAGGCGGAACTTGCTCCGCTTAAAAACAGTATTTAAAAAAGGAAAAAGACTAGACTTTAGCCGTTTTAGCGATCGCTTGAGGTAGATTAGAAGACTGGCTCAAAAGCATTTGACTGGCTTTCAAGGCTGGCTCTAGCAGACTGAGTTGTTGAGCGGTAAACTGACGCCCAAGCTGCTGTTTGAGTACCTGATAAAGATCTTGATCAATTTTTGTTGTTTCATGGGCAAGCTGTACTGCTGACAGCCAATCTTGCAGCCGCTGCCTAATAAAACTGGCATCGCTCAGCAACATTGCCATCGCGCAGTAGCGTAAAATCAATAGCCCATGTAGCGTACTTTGCTCTAGCTGCTCTGCCGAAATCTGAGGCTGCTGAGCCTGAAAATTATTGATCGCCTGCTGCATGAGTTTGGTTTCATTATCTCGCAACAAACGATAGACTTTAATCCGCTCTGGCAGTGACCCTACATACTGGCTAAGGCTGCTCAGTTCTTTAGCATTGAGGTAGCGTCTTTCGGGTTCATCAAATAGAGCTGCAAGCTGCTGGTTCATACTGCACTCCGTAACAAGTGATAAAAGGAAAGGGGCAAATCCTGAATCAAAGACCTAGGCTGCTAGGTCAGCCAACCTAATCCTGAAAGCTTTAAAACAAATCAGAAAAAGCATCTAACGTTAATTCTTCAGCCTCTGAAACTTCTGGCTGAACGGCTGTTGCAACAGCAGCGGGAGCTGCCACTTCTGAAATGCCTTCCCAAGGAAAAGTACCCCAAAAATGACTCACTGAATGACTCCAAAAATGGGTCGCCTGATGTACTTGAGTGACCGCAGAACTGGGCGGCGCGAACGGCTCTCCCTCCCAGGCGCAGGCTTCAAAAAAGTGGCGCACCGATTGCTGCAGCCAGTTCGATTTGATGGCTTGCGCTTGATCTTGGTGAGCGAATCCGTTTAGGCTCATGCCCGTTCTTCTCCTGAACGCAAGCGTTTCTCAATATCGCGCGCGCTTGCACCTTCTGTCATCCAAAAAGCGGCGGCATCAATACGTTCTTTGCCCCCCAGCAAAAACTTGCAGTAAGTTTCGCCCATTGAGTAGCACTGAATTTCGATACAGTTAAGCTGTTTACGCACCATTTCGGTAAAAAAGCCTGCAAACAGCCCTGCATACAGATGGCAAACGGGTTTGCCCACATCGCCCAAGGTGCGAGCTACCGCTGAGTCAAATAGATTAATAAACATAAATCCCTGTTGACGGTCAGCCATGTCAACTTCCCAGCGACCCCAACCTTGTGCTGTAAAGGGCCACCACCAGGTTTCTAGCAAAAACATAAGGTTAGCTTGGCGGGTACTCATGCCAAATTCGCGCTCAAACCACTTATTAAAAAAGAGCGAATCTTGCTTACCCCATTCCAAACCTATCGCGTACATGATGGCGGAAGAGGCTTCACCAACTTCTTCTTCTAACCCTTCTTGTAGGCCGATGATAAAGTCTTCGCTGGTTAAAACATTGCGGCTACCGTTCCAATCAGTGACAGTTCCTGCTCCAGCGTCAAATTGAAAGAAGTCTGCAAGGCTATAGTGATTGTGTTTTTTGGGACTTCTTTGGGCCAGCGGTTGCACTCTATTGTCAGCTGCAATAACCATAGTTTTTAAGCTACCAGGTTTACGAAAAGCGGTGAGGGTTGTAGAAAGCCGAAGATCAAAGCTGAGCTTGTAGGAGCGATCGCAGACTATCAATGAGCGATCGCACTCTTCCTTAAATTCTAAGGTTAGACTCCCCAAAAATTGGAGATCACTAACTCCGTTGTCGGGAATCCAAACAGCATAGTGACGAACCAGCACCGACGAACTAATGCCTGACCTTTGACCTTTCAACGCTTTAGTTTAAGCCTTGACCACCAGGGTCTAACCTATAAAATTTTGTCAGCATTGGCGATGTTGAGTTTAGCGGCTGCTATTCCATTCATTAGCCGCATCGGTCACGGCTTGATCAACGCTTTTTTGCTCTAGCATAGCTGCCTGCAAGTTGTTGTAAATGATCTTTTGCAGGGTTTTAATATCTGCCATTGCAGGAATAAGAACTTCGGCACGCTCCATTTGGCTAGCGCTGACCACTTTGGCTTGATCGACTGCTGTAGCCTCGGTCGGTAACTCAGTAAAGTAGCTATCTTTTAAGGCAGCTACGGTTGAGGGCAAAACATTAGCGGCTTTCGCAAACGCAAGTTGATTAGCATCGTTGGTAACGTATAGCGCAAACGCTAAGGCGGCTTCTGGCTGGTCTGTAGCGCGCGGAATGACTAAATTCATCACAGCCACATTTTGCTTGCCAGATGCGCCCGTAATCTGGGGAGCGCTGGCTGTCACTTCAGCAATATCTGGAGCATTTGTGGCAATAGACGTTAAAAATTCGCCACCAGCAGCGAGAATAGCCGTTTCTCCAGCCTGATAAAGCTCAATACCGCGACGATGCCCCTGAGTTAAGACTTCTCTAGGGAGCAGCCCTTGCTGGTAGAGATCGCTCCAGTACTGGAAAACGGCTCGGCCTTCGGGCGTATCAAAAGCGGCTTGGCCTTGTTCATCGACTAAGGGCACGCCCATCTGAATAAAAGATTGCAGCACATCAGCCGCATCTTCTGGAACAAACGTCACGAAAAAGGCGTATTTACCCGTGGATTCTTTGATTGCGCGGGCAACCTCTGCTAATTCTGTGTAGGTGCTGGGGGGCTGGCGGATGCCTGCTTGCTCAAATAGCGCTTGGTTGTAGAGAGTGATACGAGTTGTTAAGTACCAGGGAATGCCGAAGCTGGCGTCTTCCAGCGTGCTGGCTTGCCAAATTTTGGGCAAATATTTTTGTCTATCCGCTGCCGCAATGCGATCATCTAGCGGTAGCCAAGCGTTTTTACTCGCTAGTTGAGAGGCAAAGTCGGGATTAAGGTTGACGACATCGGGGGCAGTCCCTGCTGAAACAGCCGTCAAGATTTTACGCTGCATATCCGCCCAAGGCACATCTACCCAGCGAATGCTGATTTCAGGATTTTCAGCTTCGAAGTCAGCAATCAGTTCGTTGAAATAATCAGTAAACTCAGGTTGAAGCTGCATTGTCCAGAATTCAACTTCAGCTCTGTTGCTGGGGTTTGAGCTAGTCGTTTGCTCAGAAGGACTAGAACTACAGCTGATTAGCCAGCCAAGTAATAGCCCCAAAACTGCCAGGAGGCCAAAGCGAGTCCAACGTTTTAGTCGAGTAGTAACCATTTGGGGGAATCAGCAGTGTTCTCAATAGATTACCGACGATCGCCGCTTTAAACACATCAATCTCTAAAAATTAGTCTCAGCGCTTAATTTAGCCCAATACATAGGGGCAGAAGCAGCCAATATTAGCCTCCCTATCTAGAGCAAGATTTGTACCTGTTGGGCACAAGCAGTCGCTCGCTCTCTAGCTTGAGCAACCGTTTTACCTAGGGCTAAAGCTACGCCCATTCGTCGATTTTGATGGCAGCGCGGTTTGCCAAAAAGCCGGAGCCGACTGGTAGGAATTTCTAGCGCTTGAGCGACACCAGCGAATTGAGGATTTTCGCTGCTGCCAGGAGCCAGGATGACAGCAGAGGCTCCTGGCTGTAGGAGCTGAATCTCACCAATAGGTAAGCCAGCGATCGCCCGCACATGCAGTTCAAATTCAGACATATTTTGACTCACCATTGTCACCATGCCAGTATCGTGGGGTCGGGGGCTAACTTCGCTAAAATAAACCGTCTGCGGCTGTTGCGGCTCACCAGCAATAAATAGTTCAACCCCAAAGAGACCCCAACCACCTAGAGCGTTGGTGATTTTTTCAGCGATCGCCTGAGATTGCGCCAAAGTCTCAGGATGCAGCGGGCAGGGTTGCCAAGATTCTTGATAGTCTCCGCCGACCTGACGATGGCCAATCGGCGGGCAGAAGTAAGTACCCTCTTTGGCTTGAACAGTCAGTAAAGTAATTTCAGTTTCAAACTCAATAAAGCCTTCAACGATCACCCGCTGGGCTTTGCCGCGTCCGCCACTGCAAGCATAGTCCCAAGCCGCTGCCATATCAGCTTCGCTATAGAGCGTGCTTTGCCCTTTGCCCGACGAACTCATTACTGGCTTAACTACACAGGGGAAGCCAAGCGCCGCGATCGCCTGCTGGTATTCGTCAAAGGTCGCAGCAAATCGATAAGGCGAAGTTTTTAGCCCCAATTCTTCGGCAGCAAGACGACGAATACCTTCTCGGTTCATGGTCAGGCGAGTGGCCTGAGCCGTAGGAATCACTCGCCAACCTTCTAGCTCTAAGGCTAGTAACGTATCGGTGGCGATCGCTTCAATTTCCGGCACGATTAGATTTGGCTTGACTGTCTCAACCAGCCAGCGTACTTTTGAGCCATCGAGCATATCAATGACATAAGCCTGGTGCGCCACCTGCATAGCAGGTGCGTTGGCATAGGCATCTGCGGCAATAACTTGCAAACCTAAGCGCGTAGCTTCAATCGCCACTTCTCGGCCTAATTCACCCGCTCCTAGCAGCAACAGCCGCTGGGCAGCATCTGAAAACGGCGCTCCCCATTTTTCCAGCAGTTTAGGAGAGAAATCTTTACTCATCTAGCCTCTGATACCCCAAAAATGAACTTTTTTGCAAAAAACCATGCTCAATTCTCTCAATTGTGTGTACCATCGCTGGTAAAAATTCATCGACTTTTCGTCAGGGTGTCAGTGGGTGGCTGAAGGGGAACTTGCCGATAAGGTGTCGTTAGGGTTGAGGCCGTACCAATAGCGTTACGTAACTGTTGATTTTTCTTAAGCTTTGTTTCTTCTGAGTAGGAGTAGCCAATCTGACCTAAATTGTGTACCATGCGTTAGCACAATTTCCGAAAACTCACAATTCACCTTGGGTAATTCGCTATTTTTCTTCACTTTCAAGCCGCTTTAGACTTTCACTCATTGCGATAGCAGAACAGCCGTGGACACTCTCAAATCTCTATTCTCGAGAAAATCGCGGGGCGTTGGTGTCGAACTAACACCAGAGCGCGTTAACATTGCGCGTTTGCGTAAGCAGGGGCAAAAAATCCGATTAGAAACGTTGGCTTCAGTAGAGGTTCCCGAAGGTGCCTTTGAAGAAGGCGAAATTCGAGACGCTGCCTCTGTGGCTGAAGCCATTCAGGCCGCTCTCTTGGAAAGTAAGTTAAAAGTCAAACGAGCAACCTCTGCAATTCCAGGGCGGGCGGTGACTCGAGTGATTCCTGTGCCAGCCGAATTAGACGATCAAGAACTCCGGGAAATGGTGCTAAACCAAGAGGCTAGCCTTTATCTGCCTTTCCCGCGCGAAGAAGCCGATGTGGACTACCAAAAGCTAGGCTTTTTCGTCGATGAAGATGGGATTGAGAAAGTTAGAGTTTTGCTAGTCGCCATTCGTCGCGAAATTACCGATAGCTACGTCGAAACGTTTCAGCAAGCTGGGCTGGCGCTCAATGTTCTAGAAACCAGTAGCTTTGCCCTCATTCGCACTATTCGCGAACAACTCAGACAATTTACCCCCCAAGAAGCGGCTGCGATTGTTGACATTGAGTTTGAGAGTACAGAAATTTCGATCGTGGTCGATGGCATTCCCCACTTTTCCCGCACCGTTCCAATTGGGACTTATCAAATCCAAAGTGCTTTGAGTCGGGCAATGAATCTACCGCCTTCTCGCAATACGGATTTGTTGCAGGGAATGACCGTTCCGGCGATTCCGATGGATAGTGTTGGAGCTCCTCAGGTGGGCGGTACTAACCCAGGAACAGCAGCAATGCTGAGAGTTTTAGGAGAACTCGCCGATGAACTACGGCGATCGCTTGACTTCTATCTCAACCAGGAAGAAGACATGGAGGTGGCTCAGCTTTTGTTAGCTGGCCCTGGTGGCTCAATCGGTCAGCTAGATGAATTCTTCTCGCAGCGCCTGAGCTTACCCGCCAGTCAAATTGATCCGATTTCAGCGTTGTCATTGGAAGTAGAAGACGAGGTGCCAATGACCCAGCGCCCTGGATTAGCAACGGTTCTCGGCTTAGGGTTGAGGGAGGCATAACTCATGTATGGCATTGATATTAATTTTCTCAACGACCGCGAAGTCAGACCAAGTGAGGTGCAAACGCGATCGCCGCAGGCAGCTACTCCTGTAGGCGATCGCCGCCCTCTCTATATTGGTCTAGCCGTTGCGGTTGTTGCCCTAGCAGGGGTCGGTGGCTACTGGCTAGCGCTCCAGCATCAGATCCGCCAGATGCAGGCCAGAGAAGCAGAGCTAGATGCGCAAATCAGCGAACTGCAAAGTCAGGTGCAAGAGGTCAACAATATTCAATCGCAAATTGGAATTGTTGAAGCTGAAAATCAGGCAATTGTCTCGCTGATGAACGAGATTGTTCCTTGGTCTGCTTTGCTGCGAGAACTACAAACTCGTGTACCAGAGCGTATTCAAATTGAGACTCTAAACCAAACAGGAGGCGTAGCGCCCCCCAATCAGCCAGAGGCAACGCCGCCACCTGCAGGCGGGATTGAAATTCAAGGACAAGCCTGTTCCTTTGACGACATCAATGATTTTGTCTTGTTGTTGCAGCGATCTGGCCTGCTAGATGGGGAAACAGTACAGCTAACAGGGGCGACGCTTCAAGACGATCCGCTGCCGATAGAAGATGGTCGCTGTCCAGGTAGTCCAACCAACCAAAGAGAAAGCTTAGTTGACTATACCGTGCGGGCTAATATTACTTCCCTGCCAGCGCTTGAATTGATTGAGGAGTTTAACCGCAATGGCACCGTTGGGTTAGTCAGCCGCCTCAATGCCGTACGAGATACAGGAGTCATCGAGCCATGACAGTGAGTGAAGATTTTATCCCAGCAGAAAATGATCAAGAGCTAGAGGGTGGCCCTAGTTATCCGGTGGCCTTTGGCATTGAGTTGACCCCTCGAATTCAAGGGATTTTAGTCGCCGCCTTGGGAATTGTGGGCGCTTTTGTCCTGTTTAACTATTTAGTGAAACCGGTTCAAGAAACCAAACAAGCTCTGCAAACCACCATTGCCGATAAAGAAGCCCAACTGCAGCAACAACAGGCTAGCGTTGAGCAGCTTGAAGAACTGAGAGCGTCTCTCAATCAGGTTATTCAGCAGCGAGTTGAGCTTTACGGTTTACTCGGCGATCCGGCAAGCCTAGATACGTTACTGTTAGACACCAACCGACTGGTCAAAGACAGCAACAGTAATCTCAACGCCATTATCGAAGATAACCTCAGAGCGCTCTATGTCCCTAACGTTTTGCAGCAGTTTGGATTTAATCAAGGGCAAATTCAACAGTTGCTCAACGAAATTTTGAACAGTCCTGGTTTGCGGTCTTGGTATGAGGCTGAGCTATATCAGTTCGACCCATCGCAGGCGGTCATTGTTCAAGACGAGTCTTTAGGGCCAGAGCTAGTCGGTAAGCTTGAGCGGCAAACGATCAACGTGGGCATTCAAGGGCTTTATGGTCAAACTCAGGCTGTTATTCGTAACTTAGAGCGCTTAGAGCCGCTGGTCTTGATTCGCAACTTACAGCAGGAAATTGCGCCTTTAGGCCCCGATTTGTCTGAGGAGGACGTTCAAGGTTTATTCCGACCGCTCAATACGACCTTCACACTTGAGGTACTGGTACCTGTCGGCGATCCCACAGAAGTACCACCCCCTGCCCTACCGGAAGAAGGGGAATCGGAAGAAGGGGAACCGGAAGAAGGTTAGAAACTTTCAACCGCTCTGTCGCTGTCTGCTCGTTTTTGATGCCGCTTGATTTTGGCCGATGATTGCTATTTTTAATGAAGGAGTGAACTGTGAAACGCCACTTTGGACTCGCAAGCCTGTTCCTTAGCAGCGCCGCTGTTGCGATCGCAACTCAGCCCGCTTACGCTGCCGCTACGATTATTACTAAGGTTGAAATCAATTCAACCGCTGAAGGGTTAGCTTTGGTGATGGAAACTGAGGCGGGCAATGAACCGCGTATTTTCACCATCAACCAAGGCAGTGAATTTCGCGCCGACCTAGTCAACACGCAGCTACGTCTACCTGAGGGCGATCGCTTCTTTGAAAACAATCCCGCCCCAGGCGTCGCTTCGGTTGATATCACACCCCTAGATGCCAACAGTGTTCGGGTTACGATTACAGGCACTGGCACAGCCCCTATCGGAGAAGTGCGGCAAGCTCCAGGCGATCGCCTAGTAATTAGTCTGGCTACAGATCCGGCTGCAGCCGCCCAGCAGCCTGTGGTTATCCCCACCGAGATTGAAACAGTGCCGGGGTCTGTAGCGCAAGCGCCAGCAGAAACCGAACCAGCGATCGAGACAGAGGTTGAAGCAACGCCTCAACCGACCCAAACTGAGCAACGTCCGGATGTTTTAGTGCCTAATCCAGCCGTGACGATTGATGGCATCGTAGTGCCGGGGCCATCCATTCAAGTGGCACCGCCGTTTTTGCCCAGAGCTGTGGCGCCGCCCGTCGGTGATATTGCCATCTCAACTATCAATGCAACCCCACCGTCTGTTGATCTAGGAACGGCTGAGCGGGTACCCAGGTTGGTATTGCGTAATGCCCCCACTCGCGATGTTTTGTCTTTGCTGGCTCGGGCGGCTGGTCTTAACCTGGCTTTTACGGCTGAAGGCGACGGCCCTCGGATTTCACTCGATATTGAAGACGAACCCGTACAAAACGTCTTCAATTATGTATTGCGTCTGAGTGGTTTAGACGCTAACCGCGTAGGTCGTACCATTTTTGCGGGGCCTGATCTACCAACCGGGGCACGAGACATCATCAGCCGCACTTATCGGGTAAACCAAGTATCCGCAGATGCAGCAGCGGCCTTTTTAGCCACGATGGGCGCAGAAACCACCCAGACGGTTACTACTGAAGAAATCGAGGTTGTCCAAATTGATTCAGGCGTTGAAGGGGCACCCCCCGTTTCTCGATCTATCTCTCGGACTCAAACCAATATTCAAGAGCTAACCTACACGCCAACTGATGCGGCTCCGGTTCTGCAAGGCTTACAAGCGATCGCAGATAGTCGGCTTAACTCTGTTACGTTGATTGGTGAGCCGAGGTTAGTGGATCTAGCCGCCCGCTTCCTGGTGCAGCTTGATTTGCGTCGCCGCCAGGTTGCCGTCAACGTTAAGGTTGTCGATATTAATCTTTCGGCCACTGATGAGTTTGGCGTCAGCTTCTCCTATGGGTTAGACGATACTAACTTTGTCAACTCTGGTGGGTTTGGCATTATTAACTTTGGCAATAGCTCGCCTAACAGTGTTGGCACACCGCCTTCCATTGGCAGTGTCTTACCAGTGAATCCAACTGGTTTGTTTAACGTTGTCAACCAGTTTTTAGTTCAGCTGCAAGCTCAAGTAACAAATGGCAATGCCAAAGTGCTAACCGATCCAACCTTGGTGGTTCAAGAAGGGCAAAATGCCTCAGTGAACCTGACCCAAGAGGTTGTAACTGAGATTGAACAAGATACTCAAATTGATGACAATGGCAATGCCATCACGACAACCACTATCACCAAAGAACCCGTCGGGTTGGTATTAGGGCTAGAAGTCAACCGAATTGATGACAACGGCTTTATTACGATTAACGTCAGCCCTAACATCACATCCATTGCTTCTTTTGCTCAGTTTCCGGGTTTACAAGGAGCAGGGAGTCAGTTTGCCCTCATTCAAGAACGGGAGCTTTCCTCAGGCAGTGTACGGATGCGCGACGGCCAGACCTTGGTGCTGACGGGTATTATTCAAGAACAAGAACGCACCAATATCCGAAAGGTACCTATTTTGGGCGACCTACCTATCATTGGGGCTTTGTTTAGATCCACCAGTCGCCAGAATACTCGAGCTGAAGTAGTCATTATGGTGACCCCGCAGATCTTAGATGACTCGGATCAGTCGGTTTATGGCTATAGCTATACCCCTAGCGAAGAAGTTCAAGAACTAATAGAGCGCTCTCAGGTAGAAGGGCCTTAGGCCAGCCGCTAGCTGAGGCTGCGAATCACTCACTCAATCACTCTTTCACAGAAAGGCTGAGGCGACTGAAAAGCGTCATTCTCAGCCTTTTTTCTTGCGTAATGTTGCGTTTTGTAAGCAGAAACGGCTTTTCTTCTTAAAAAACCCCGAAATCCATATAAATTCAAGCTTTCATCGATCCATATTGGCTAAGTACCTTTTAGAATAGGGCAGTGAAATTCTCCGGTTTTCAGGGGTTTCAGCGATTTAAATTGAGGATCCTTTCCGGAAACTTTGTTTAAAGGCTCCCTGGCGGAGAGGCCGTACTCAGAACTTGTATACTCCATGAGGAGCAGAACGATATGAATAAAGGTGAACTCGTTGATAAAGTGGCAGAGAAAGCCTCTGTGACTAAAAAGCAGGCCGATGCTGTCATCACTGCTACGATCGAATCCATAATGGAAGCTGTCGCTGAGGGCGATAAGGTAACTTTGGTGGGCTTTGGCTCTTTTGAACCAAGAGAGCGCAAAGAACGCGAAGGACGTAATCCTAAGACCGGCGACACAATGGTGATTCCAGCAACGGTAGTGCCTGCCTTCTCCGCTGGAAAACTCTTTAAAGAAAAGGTTGCACCCGACTAATCTAATAGCGTTGTCAAGCGACTTTAAAATTCGACCTGTTCATGGGGGAAATTTAGCTTGGGCAGCTTCGCTGGCTGGCTGTTCCCCCGACCAGCTTTTAGACTTTTCAGCCAGTATCAATCCATTGGGGCCACCCCAATCAGCGATCGCGGCGATTATGGCTCACCTCCACGATTTACGCCATTACCCGGATCCTGACTATTTACAACTGCGATCGCGTTTAGCTCAACACCATGCCATTGCGGCTGATTGGGTTTTGCCTGGTAATGGGGCGGCAGAGCTACTCACCTGGGCCAGCCGGGACTGTACCTGCTTAGAAGCTGTTTACCTGCTGACTCCCGCCTTTGGTGACTATCGGCGATCGCTCCGGGCAGAGTCAATTCACCTGGTAGAGTGTCCACTAGCCTTGGATTGTCCCCCGGAGGTTGCTTGCGAAGCGGCGCTTAGCGCTGCCCTCAAGCAAGGAGGGCCATCCCCGCAGCGTTGCGCTTTACTCTTAAATAATCCCCATAATCCAACGGGTTGGCTATTGAGGCAAACAGCCTTGCTTCCCTATTTAGAGCAATTCGCCTTGGTGATTGTCGATGAAGCTTTCATGGATTTTTTGCCCCCTGCTCAACAGCAAAGCTTGATAGCTCAGGTGGCTCAGTATCCCAACCTGATTATTTTGCGATCGCTGACTAAGTTTTATAGCTTACCGGGGTTACGAATTGGCTATGCAATTTCTCAGCCAGAACGTCTACAGCGCTGGCAGCAGTGGCGCGATCCTTGGCCAGTGAATGTGCTGGCAGCAGCAGCAACGCTAGCCGTTTTAGACGATTGCGAATTTCAACATAAAACCTGGCAGTGGCTCACCCAAGCGCGATCGCAGCTACTCTACGATCTGGCACAGCAGCCTCTATTGCAACCAATCGCCGGACAGGCAAATTTTTTGTTAGTAGCCTGCGATCGCTCAGTGACAGCGCTACAGCAGCAACTCTTACAGCAGGATCGAATTTTAATTCGCGATTGCCTCAGCTTTAAGGAACTAGGCGATCGCTATTTTCGCATTGCTGTGCGCACGCCTGCTGAAAACAAACGCTTAGTCTCTGCCTGCTCAGCCCGCTTAGAAGTACTGTAGTGGCAACAACCTCGCGCCAAACTTCACCCCTGATTTATCAGAAGCCAGCAACAAATTAATTTTTTCAGCTTACAAGCTGCGTCAGTTTATAAAAACCCGCAACCCGGGCTTAATGAAATCAGGCTCCGTTTGCATAAATGGCGTCAAGCCCTTAGCAAATCGATCAACCATATTCGCAGTGGCGCGAACTTTGTTAGGCTGCAAATTGGGCAATCAAGCGGATTTTAGCTCCAGAACTGACGACTTCTGGTTTTCGCCGCCAGATGGTTGGCACAGCTAGAAGGGCGGCTTTTTAGCTCTCGAATCTAGCACCCTGAGCTGATTGGGAATTTTGCAGCCCTAGCAGCGACTTCTCATTCATATCTGCCGTAAAATCACAGATTTTCTGGAAACCTGAAACCCAGATAATGTTGTCAGCTATACCAGGGCTAAACCGTCATCTAGTGGGCTACCCAGACCTGATGAACAGCTCCTTCTCGCTGATTAAATACACGCTCTACCGAAGCATGAGTTGGTTATGATTTCGATTTATATCCTGACGTATAACGAAGAACTTGATATCGCAGCCTGTATTGAATCAGCCTCGCTTTCTGATGATGTCATTGTGGTTGATTCGTTTAGCAGCGATCGCACCGTTGAAATTGCCGCCCAGTATCCCGTCAGGGTAGTCCAACATGCCTTTGAAAGCCACGGCAAGCAACGCACCTGGATGTTAGAGCACGTCCCTGCTCGCTATCAATGGGTTTACCTACTAGAAGCGGACGAGCGTATGACGCCAGCTCTCTTTGAAGAATGCCTGACGACTATTCGCAATGGCAACCACGTAGGCTACTATGTGGCCGAGCGGGTGATGTTCATGGGACATTGGATTCGCCATAGCACTCAGTATCCTCGCTATCAGCTACGTCTGCTGCAGCGAGGCAAAGTTTGGTTTACTGACTATGGCCATACCGAGCGGGAAGTTTGCCAGGGCAGCACGGGCTTTCTGAAAGAAACCTATCCGCATTACACCTGCGGTAAAGGGCTGAGCCGCTGGATTGAAAAGCACAACCGTTATTCAACCGATGAAGCGAAAGAAACCCTGCAACAAATAGAAAGTGGTCATGTTGCTTGGCACTTAATTTTATTTGGTCGCACTGAGGTAGAGCGCAGACGAGCGCTCAAAGATTTGTCTGTACGGGTACCGTTTAGACCGCTGATTCGCTGGTTTTACATGTATTTTGGTCTGCGAGGCTTTTTAGACGGGCAAGCAGGGTTTGCCTGGTGTACGTTACAGGCTTTTTATGAATATTTGATTGTGCTGAAGACTCGCGAAATGCAGGAACAGCATCAGGGGCAGTCACCCCATCTAGCCGACACCCCAGGTTCACTATCCCAACTCCAGGCAAAAACGGTTCAATCTCAGCAGCAGCTAGAGTCGCCTAAGGTCTGAGGTTGCTTGTAACCAAGCTCAAGCTCTAGAGAAAGGTTGGTATAGCTGTAGTCCTTAGGTTTGAGATATTTAAGGTGCCAAAGCCTTTTTCAGAAAGCCCGTACTGCCTTTAGATATAAAGCCTATGGTTCGCGATCTTCTGTACAAACCCACCGCCAAAAAGGATGACTAGCCCCTTGCTGGCGAATTTTGAACAACAGGTTCTCTAAACGCTTGCGTTCACCAGCAGAAAGACCGACAAACAAGTGGCGGCTTTGGCTAATCAAAAGCCCAACCGTCAGCCCGATGCAAAGCCCCAAACCAACCGCTGGCAAAGGGTTATAGGCTAATCCATAGCGCACCTGAGTCCAGGTAAAGTAATCGAACAAACGTTCAATCTCGAACCGCAGAAGCCATAGGCTAGCCGTACCCACTGTCAGCCAAAGACCGCCACAAACAGACCACCAGGTATACATCACAACCTGACTCAGGCGCTCTAGTTGGCAATCGAAATGATCAGAATTACTCACGAGCTGCTAGATAGCATCTTCGGGTAAGTCAACGGGTTCTTCGGCTCCTGCGATCGCTAATCCAGAACGCTCCCGCCACCAGGCTAGCAACGTGCTAGCAACGAAAATACTGGAATAAGCACCCGCGACGAAGCCAATGATCAAAGCCAGCGCGAAAAACTTTAAGGTTTCGCCCCCAAAAAGAAAAATAGCAGTCAATGTCAGAACGGTTGTAAGCGTGGTATTGATTGAACGGGCTAGGGTTTGATTGACCGAATCATCCACGATTTCATCAATATGACGTTGCGGATTGTATTTGATTGTTTCGCGAATGCGATCGTAAATCACAACAGTGTCGTTGACTGAGAACCCGACAATTGTTAGCAGAGCCACCACAAACAGGCTATCGACTTCAATCCCCAATACCAGCCCTAAAATAGCAAAAATGCCTAAGGTTATCAGTACATCGTGTAGCAAGGCCACGATTGAGAAAACAGCGTAGTCAAACTGAAAGCGTAGGCTAAGGTAAGCAGTGATGCCCGCAAAGGCAACTAACAGCGCCAGCAAACCCGCCGCAAATAGCTGACGGCCAATTACAGGGCCAACTACATCGATCTGAGTCGATTCAGGATCAAGCTGCCCCAAGGCCGCTTCTAGAGACTGCTGTAGACGGGTGCGGGCTTCGACATCTAATGTTGAAGTCCTAATTGAAACGGCTTGCCGATTTTCCCCAAGTACCTGCAGGCTGCTATTTTCTAAGCCTTGCTCCGTCAAGACATCACGAACAGTGCCTAAATCTATGGGTTCAGTACAGTTATCTGGGGCGGCTTCACAGTCACGCTCTAGCTGCAGGCGAGTACCCCCCACAAAATCTAGCCCCGGACGCAAAGGGGCGCCAAACTGACTCCATGAGATCGCCATGGCGATCAACCCGGCTAGAATAAAAGCGCCCGAAATAGACCACCAGAGCGATCGCTGCTTGATTACGTTAAGTTTCATGACTGAGACGGAGCCTGAGGGTTACGTGTGTTGGTAAGCCCAGGGCAAAACAGTTCAGGCTTACGAAACCGAGAAAATCCAAGAACAAACAGAAGTAGCGTGCGGCTACAGGTTAAAGCAGTGAACATGCTAATGGCAACGCCAATAGCCAAAGTCAGGGCAAAACCTTTCACCAAACCAGCCCCGAACCAAAACAGAGCAGCGCAAGCAATGAGCGTAGTGACATTGCTGTCTAGAATGCTAGAGAAAGCTCGGTAAAAACCTGATTCCACAGAGCGATAGGGCGTTTTGCCTGCCCGCAACTCTTCGCGAGTACGCTCAAAAATCAACACATTGGCATCTACCGCCATGCCAATGCTGAGGATAAAGCCGGCAATTCCGGGCAGCGTTAAAGTGACGCCAAAAATATTAAAAGCGGCCCAGGTTAGCAGGGCATAAACCAGCAAGGCAATATCTGCCAGAACACCCGGCAGGCGATAATAGACCGCCATGAAAATCAAAACCAAAATCAAGCCTGCGATCCCGGCGTACAAACTGCGCTCAATGCTGTCTCTGCCTAAAGTCGCCCCTACTGTTCTATTTTCAACCACCTCTACTGGAACCGGCAAAGCCCCGCCTCGTAGCTGAATAGCCAGATCTTGAGCGCCTTGGGCATCGAAGTTGCCAGAAATCACCGCACTTCCCCCGGTAATGCCCGTTTCGGCGTACTGAACATCTACGGTGGGAGCACTGATAAGGTCATCATCGAGCAAAATACCGATACTGCGTCCGGTTCCGGCAATTTGCTGGGTTAAATTCGCAAACAGGTCAGCCCCTTCTCGATCAAACTGAATCACCACTTCCCAGCTATTACCTGCGCCAATAGGACGGGCAAAGGCATCGGTGAGTTTGTCACCTGTCAACCCAGTTGAGGCAAATAAAGCAGTGATGGCCTGATAGCTGCGTTCGAGAGCTGCCTGATTTTCAGCGATCGCTGCGGCATCGCCACTAGCTTCCAAAACCGATTGTTGCACCAGCCGCTCCTGCAAAACCTGTTGCTCTGCCTGCAACTGGCCTTCAGTTCCGGATTTTTGGGTGGCAAATTCTAGTTGAGCTGTGCCCCCCAAAACCCGCTCCGCTTGCTCTGGATCACTCACCCCCGGCAACTGAACAAGCAACTGGTCTTCACCGACCGTTTGCACAACTGCTTCAGAAACCCCTAAGCCATTGACTCGGTTTTCTATGACACGCTGCACCGCTTCTAAATCTTCAGCGGTAATTTCAGGCACCTGCTCGGTTGGCTGTACCATCAGCGTTAGCTGTGACCCCCCGCGCAAATCTAAGCCCAAGCGAGTAGGCACCTCCACAATAACGACAATGGCTGCAATCGTCAGGGCTAAAATAACCGCAAGCAGTAATCGTTGACGTGCCATAGAGTTTTAAACCTGCAGTGCCATCATTTTTTCAACCGCCTCTACAATCTGTTTCGGCTGTACGATTGTGAGGCTCTCTAGTTTACCGTTATAGGGTGTGGGAATGTCTTGCGAAGACAAACGCAAGACTGGCGCATCGAGTTCATCAAAAAAGCGATCGTTGATTGAAGCAATAATTTCGGCAGCGACGCCAGCCGTACGCATGCATTCTTCGACTACGATCACGCGGTGGGTTTTGCGAATAGAAGCGCCGATCGTTTCAAAATCCAGGGGCTTTAAGGAAATTAAATCAATCACCTCTGGATCAAACCCCTCTTTCTCTAAAGTTTTGACGGCCTGCATAACGTGGTGACGCATGCGCGAGTAGGTCAAAACAGTAACGTCTTTACCCGATCGCACAATTTCAGCCCGATCTAACGGCACCAAGTATTCGTGATTTGGCAAGTCTTCTTTGAGGTTGTAGAGCAAAACATGCTCAAAAAATAAAACTGGATTGTCGTCGCGGATGGCCGACTTTAGCAGCCCTTTAGCATTGTAAGGCGTGGAGCAAGCTACGATTTTCAAACCGGGTACTGCCTGAAAATAAGCTTCTAAACGTTGTGAGTGCTCAGCCCCCAACTGTCGCCCTACCCCGCCTGGTCCACGAATAACCATCGGAATTTTGTAGTTGCCGCCAGAGGTATAACGCAGCATCCCCGCGTTGTTGGCAATTTGATTGAAGGCGAGTAGCAAAAAACCCATGTTCATGCCTTCAATAATGGGTCGTAGCCCAGTCATAGCGGCTCCAACCGCCATACCTGTAAAGCTATTTTCAGCGATCGGCGTGTCGAGAACGCGCAGATCTCCGTACTTCTTATAGAGATCCTTCGTTACTTTGTAAGAACCTCCATAGTGGCCGACATCTTCACCTAGGACAAACACGGTATCGTCCCGACCCATTTCTTCGTCAATTGCTTCCCGTAGCGCGTTAAAGAGAAAAGTTTCTGCCATTGGTTTTGAAGTGTCTAGTCAATGTAGCTGTTGTGAGCGGACGCAAAGATTGCAAACTTTGGAGAATAGTTCAGCGCTAAGAGGGTTCAGAGGGTAATCATTCAGCGGCGGCAAATTGCCAGCCCTTTACTATCATCTAAATAGACCCAAGAGATCTCAGCGCTTCTCATTCACAAAATGACTTATTCTTCTGCAAAAACGTAGCGATAGAGTTCGTCGGCATTCGGATCAGGACTTTCTTCGGCAAATTCGACCGCTTCGTCAATTTGGTCTTGGATTTTTTGCTTAATGGCCTGCAATTCTTGCTCGTCAGCCAGATTTTGCTCTAGAAGATAAGCTTCAAATTTGTTGAGCGGATCACGCGCTTGCCAAGCCTGTTTTTCTTCTTTGCTACGCAGTTCATCGGGGTCAGCCAGAGAATGGCCTCGAAAACGATAAGTTAAGCATTCAATCAGGGTTGGCCCTTCTCCGGCTCTAGCGCGAGCTACCGCTGTTTGCGCCGCCGCATGAACCGCCAAAACATCCATGCCGTCAACTTCAACCCCTGGCATGCCAAATACGCTGGCCTTACGATAAATCTCGGGCTGAGAGGTTGCTCGTTCATGAGCCATGCCAATGGCCCACTTGTTGTTTTCCACCACAAAGAGAATTGGCAGCTTCCACAGCGCCGCCATGTTCAAGCATTCAAAAAACTGGCCGTTGTTGGTGGTGCCATCCCCAAAAAAGCAGGCTGTTACCTGATCCGCATCGGCTTGGCCTAGAGCATCTCGCCGATACTTGCTTTGAAAAGCGGCTCCTAAGGCTACCGGGATGCCTTCCCCAATAAAGGCAAAACCGCCTAAAAGATGATGTTCGGCGGAGAAAAGGTGCATGGAGCCACCGCGCCCACGGCTGCAACCAGTTTCTTTGCCAAAAAGTTCAGCCATAACGTTGCGGGCAGGAACGCCAGCACTGAGGGCATGGACGTGGTCGCGGTAAGTGCTACAGACATAATCGTCTGGGCGCAGCGATTTGATGACGCCGGTTGAAACCGCTTCTTGTCCGTTGTAGAGATGGACAAAACCGAACATTTTGCCGCGATAGTACATTTCGGCGCAACGGTCTTCGAAATAACGCCCGAGCACCATGTCTTCAAATAGCGTCAACCCCTCTTCACGAGAGAGCTGGGCTGAGGCAGCTTGAAACACCGGTAAAGTCCGTTCCTGAACCATGAATTTACAGTATCCTCTCAGCCTTAATCTAAATTTTTGAAAGTTATTCCCACGATAGCCTGACTTAGAAAGTTATGATGCCAATGATCCCATAGAAGATTTGATCAAACCCTTAAAACCAAAGCCTAGCCGAGGGCATCTGATGGCTCATTTCAGCCTTAGGCATGCCGCCGAGGTTATCGCCGTTTTTAACGTTACCCTCTTACGGCTTGCTAAGGCAATCATCTCGACTTAATTTCAATTGGTATCTGCTAAAGCTTTAGATCTGCGTGGATGTTGAACCTTTGGAAATAAACAGCGCTTATAACCGTCATCAGCGGACTCTCCGTAATTCATCAGCCGCATTTTACTAAACTTAATACTAGGATTAGGTCGAACTTATAAATAAGTTCGGACACATTATTAAAGTAAAAGGGGCGCTCTACTTTCAATAAGGGTTAGGCAGGCTATTATGATGGCATTTTCAATGCCAGGGCCAGCTCTAATGTTGAGGCTGTCTGTGTTCAATGACTCGATGTCGTCAAAGATCACGTTGCTATTGCTGCTGAGGATGTAGACCGTGCGAATTCCGCTTGATTATTATCGAATCTTGGGATTGCCGATTCAGGCAACAGAAGAACAGCTAAAGCAGGCTCACCGCGATCGCACCCTGCAACTTCCTCGGCGCGAATATTCAGCAGTGGCCATTGAAGCGCGTAAGCAGCTAATTGACGAAGCTTACGCTGTTTTGGGTGATGCTGATCAACGGCAAGAGTATGATACGCATTTTCTCAGCAAGTCTTATGCGTTAGAAGTTTCAGCCCCTGACCCTAATGTTGCTGAAGTTAGCGATACGGTTAACCCCGCTTTAGGTGAAGAGGCTTTGCGATCGCTGGCTTCTGAATCTAACAATAGTGATGCCTATACGCCCACTATTGAAATTAGTGACACTCAATTTTTAGGGGCGTTACTGATTTTGCTGGAGCTAGGAGAATACGAGTTAGTGATTCGCCTGGGGCGTCCTTATCTCAGCAGTGGCAGTAGCCGCTTGGAAGATGAACGCTTTGGCGATCGCAAGACCGCTCTATCCGATATTGTGTTATCGCTAGCCTTGGCGTGTTTAGAGCTAGGGCGTGAGCAGTGGCAACAACGGCAATATGAAAGCGCCGCAGAATCGTTAGAAACCGGGAATGAACTTCTGCTGCGAGAAGAGCTGTATCCGGCCACTCGCAACGAAATTCAGTCTGAGTTGTACAAGCTGCGCCCCTACCGCATTCTAGAGCTGGTGGCTCTACCGCTCAACCACAATCGAGAACGTCGTCAGGGAATTCAGCTCCTAAAAACGATGCTGCAAGATCGCGGCGGCATTGATGGCACCGAAGACGATCTCTCAGGTTTGACAATTGACGATTTTCTCCGCTTTATTCAACAGCTACGGGGCTATCTAACCTCGGCGGAGCAGCAAGAGATTTTTGAAACCGAAACCCGCCGTCCCTCTTCGGTCGCTACCTACCTAGCTATCTATGCATTGCTAGCCCGTGGCTTCGCCTATCATCAGCCAGCCCTGATTCGACGAGCCAAAAAAATGTTGATGCGCCTGGGCAACCGCCAAGATGTGCATTTAGAACAAGCCGTTTGTGCTTTGATGCTTGGCCAAACCGAAGAAGCCAGTCGGGCTTTAGAGCTAAGCCAAGAGTACGAACCGCTAGCCTTTATTCGTGAGCAATCTCAAGGCGCACCCGACCTACTGCCAGGGCTTTGTCTGTATGCCGAGCGGTGGCTAAAGCAAGAGGTTTTTCCCCATTTTCGAGATCTCACCCAGCAGCAAACTTCGCTCAAAGAATATTTTGCCAATGAGCATGTACAAGCTTATCTAGAAGCGATGCCGATTGAGGCAGAGGCTTTTCAAGCTCAAAACGGTTTGCAGACTTGGACGCATCCGGCTGGGGTGGCAGCTTCGTCAGCCGTACAGGCTGAACCAGCAGATTTAGTTGCAGTGTCAGCTGAGGTTGGGGCAGCCACGACGACTCGCTTTGGCCAAAGCCCGACAGTGACTGAGGCAAAAGCTGATAAGGCCGCTCCGGCGACGAGTATAGCTGAACAGATTGCTCAGCTTTCGCCAGAAGGGCGATTGCAGCCAGCGAAGCAGCCAGGGAGCGCCAATGGCGCAGTTAAAGCCCCCGTGCCCACACCTGGAGAGATGAATAGCCCGCCAGGGTTTACGACGCCAGTCGGCTCAACCAGTCGGCGATCGCAGCGGCAACGTTCTCTGCATTGGGGTCGTCTTGTCCTGGTTTTTCTGCTAGGGATTTTGGGCATGGGTGTTTTAGGTTTCGGCACGATGCAAGTCTTGGGCTGGATTGCAGGCTTGCTATCAGGGCCAAAGCTGCGGGGAGAACCGTTAGCCATTCAGCTAGAACAACCGCCGATTGAAATTCCTGATGCCGATGCGATCGCTCAGCAAGCTCCTAGCGTTCAGGAGGTCGCAGCGCAAGCGATCAATGACTGGCTAGCAGCCAAAAGAGCAGCTTTAGGCCCCAATCATCAAATTGAGCAGCTAGCTGGCGCTTTAAGCGAACCACTGCTGACTCAATGGCGACAGCGAGCTGTCGATGCTCAAAATAGCAATTGGCATTGGCAGTATGAGCATTCTGTTGAAGTTCAGTCTGTGACCCCCGAAGACCTCAACGCCAGTGAACTTTCGGTTGATGCTCAGGTAATAGAGCAAGGTAACCTGTACGAGCAGGGAGAACTCAACGCCAATTCTTCTTATAACGAAACCTTAGAAATGCGGTACGACCTGGTTTTAGAAGAAGGGGAATGGCGGGTTAAAGACATGACAAAGCGCAACTAAACGTGATTCCGTTCAGTTTTAGCATTGTGACTTCCCTATCCCTGCTATCATGACCAAATCTTAGGCTGGAGAACGGTTGTGGATTGGATCACGGTTATTCTAGAAGCCCTACCGAATTTGTTACGCGGGGCGTTAGTAACGCTACAGTTAACGGCATTTTCGGTCTTTTTGGGCTTAATAGGGGGCACGCTTTTAGGAATTGCGCGACTGTCACCCATCAAACCGCTGAGTTGGGCAGCGCGAGCTTATATTGAGTTTTTTCGCGGTACTCCCCTTTTGGTTCAAATTTTTTGGATCTATTTTGGCTTCCCTAGCTTAATTCAAGGACTGGGATTCACCTTTACTTTCAATCGGCTAGCAGCGGCAGTGCTAGCTTTGAGCTTAAATTCATCCGCTTACCTGGCAGAAATTGTTAGAGCTGGCATTCAGTCAATTGAATTAGGTCAGCGAGAAGCTTCTGAATCGCTAGGGCTAGATCCCATTCAGACACTGCGCTACATCATTTTTCCCCAGGCTTTTCGGCGGATGATTCCACCCTTTGGCAATGAGTTTATTACCCTGCTGAAAGACACAAGTTTGGTGGCTGTCATTGGTTATGAAGAGCTTTTCCGGCGGGGACAGCTGATTTACTCACGCAATTACCAGGCTTTTCAAATTTTGACGGCAGTTGCTCTGGTGTATTTGGTACTCAACCTTTTGTCTTCGCAGTTTTTTAGCTGGTTGGAGCGCCGTATGGATCCGGCTCAGCGATCGGTAGCAGCTCAGCGTTCAATTCAGTCTGAAGCAGTGCAATAGGCGTTTTAGAACCCTACTTGCAGCCTCTAAAAATACCGGGGTTTGGTGGATTAAACCCCGGTGGGTTTATAGAGACACAGAAGCCTTGTTTAAGGGCAAATATTTTTAGGTTCCAGCGCAGGGGTCAGCCGCACAGGGGTCGGCAGCGCAGGGATTAGCCGCACACGGATCAGCCGATTTAGCCGCGCACGGATCAGCCGCTGCACACGGATCAGCGGCACAGGGATCGGTAGCCGCACAGGGATCGGCTTGCTCAGGGGTGTCGCTGCTATTAGTCGGTGTTGCAGACTGAGAACCACAGCCCGTTGCCACCAGGCTAACGCTTAAAATGGACGCGATCGCCAAGGCAGATAGATAGTTAACGCGCATATTGTTTAATTTCCGTAGGTATAAAGTAGCGTGTGGCCGTCATTGGGTCAGGCGATGGGTAAGCCTACGCCTCGGAGGAACGGTTCTATCTTCTTGAGCAATCCTGAGACTGGGCTGAGAAAATCTTAGATAAAAGATTAAATCCTAATCCATAACCAGCCGAAAGCCAAAAAGGATGTGTCGAGAGTTAGCCAGACGGTTATGGCGGTAGGCGGCTCGGCAAAAACCAGGCAAATCATCCCAGGAGCAGCCTTTCAAGATTACTTGCTGGCGATCGCTTGAGAGGCTGGTAAATTCAAACACGTTGCCAGCCATATCATCTATGCCATAAAGACTACGGCTAAGCGGATACTGCCCCACAGGACTGGTATGCAACTTACCCACGCCCGACCAGTTGGTAGCAGTGGGCTGCCAGTCATTCCCCCAAGGGAAATAGCGCCCTCCTTCACCGCGAGCAGCTTTTTCCCACTCTAGGGCAGTTGGCAAACGGTATGGATGGCCGTCTTGATCACTTTTCCAGTTTGCATAGGCGATCGCATCATCGTAGGCTACCAGCACTACCGGATGCTGGTCTTCGCCGACAGGCGGGTTCGTTCCTTGCCAGAGGTAGGGCTGTACTTCCTGGTAAGGATGCACTAAAAACCCTTGTGCTTGATAGTCGGCGGCTGAAATTCCGGGCGAAGGGTATCCGGTAGCTTTTACAAATCTCTGGTAGTCAGCGTTAGTTACAAGCTGCTGACTCATGCAAAAGGCAGGCTGTTCAATGGTTTGACGCTCAGGTTCTCGATCAAACCAGCCGCTTTGGCGTAAACGCTGTTCCGCAGTAGATTGGGCGGTTGGGTGGGCAGCGATCGCCGCTGCTGAGATTTGATAGGCATAATCGCGCTCAGCAAGGTCGCTACCTGAGATGAAGCGTCCTGCAGGCACAAAGACAAAGCCAGGTTGGGCTTCACAGCGATCGCGAGAAATATCGCCAAGCTCCAAAGGAGCCAAACAACTCAGCAAAAAGCTAGCTGAAATCAGGGCTACCAAACCCCAAGGACTCATGCTCCGCTTCAATAGTTTGCGGCCAAACTGCATAAAGCGCCAATATGCTGAATAATTCCGTTAATTTACTAATGCCGGAGCGGTCATGCAGGGAATTAGATAGAGACGTGTGTTCCCTATAGATTTTGTTTTGCTAACACTGCTTGGGTATAGCCCGGTTTATCAGCCAGGAACCTGCTAGGTTTCTGGCTTAACCTTTGATTTTGTTACTCCAGTTTAAGCAAACGCTCAGGTTCGCTGCTTACGATGGCTAATAAAGTCAGTCAGCAGTTGATAATGGAAAATCGCACTTGGATTGCCCTGGAAGATGGACGCTGTGAGCTTTTAGAGCCATTGCCTTGGGAGCAGCCCCCATCTATCTATCGCCTTTATCGATTTTTAACTGAGTTAGAAGATATTTTGGCAACCATTGCCGACGATTACGACAGACTGCGAGCGATCGCGCCGCGCGTTCAAAAGCTGCTCCTCAGCTCTTACTGGCTACAGATGGAATATACAGCACCTTCAGAACAAGGATGGGGAGTCCACTTCCTTTACCGCGAACACCAGTTTCCCCTCACCGTCCAAATGGTGACGTGGGCACCGGGGCAACGCTCAACCATTCACAATCATGCTACCTGGGGCATTGTAGCCATGATAGGGGGGCAAGAGAAAAATACGCTGTGGCGACGGCACGCTGACAAACAACATGCTCACCGAATTCAAAAAACGGAAGAAAAAACGCTGCAACCTGGCGACATTATGGCGTTTATGCCGGGAGCTATTCACTGTATTGAACCGATTGGCGAAGAGATGACAGTCTCTTTCAACCTTTACGGCATTACCGACTACGCCCAGCGATATCAGTTTGATCCGGCCAACCACACTGCCAAAAAGTTTTGAGGCAATCAACCTCAGAGCCTACGCATCGATAGACTTTGTGGTATCGGCAGGCCAAAATGCCAACCTCAAACCATCAGGCATCAAGTACAGCCGTTTGGTTCAGCCGCGATCGCCAAGAAACTGCCCCTCAAACCACACCCGCCTAGAAAACATAGGCTGTTGCGCTTAAGGGGCAGAAAAGTAATTAGATTCAGTCTCTAGCCCAGGGTTTGATCAACGGCTCGATCAATTTCGTCTTTGATATTTTCTTTTTCGTGTCTAGCAGCCGCTTCTACTTGCTTGGCTTTACCTTCGGCTTGATCTTTAGGATCACCCGTAAACTCACCAACGGCTTCTTGAACTTTGCCTTCAACGTTTTTGAGGGTAGCGTCTACTCTTTCTTCAATGCCCATGTTGATCTCCTTACTTGAGGGAAAGCTATCAGTGGATACGACATCTATCTTATGGATAAGATTTGGCTTGCACCTCTGCTGAGAGTAGGAAATCTAGGCACTCACCCGTTAAGCCGTGATTAAGGGGGTCGATCGCGCTTTGAAGTCTGCTTTGGTTAGTGCGGCCACTGCGGCATCTGGATCTTTAACGCGAAACTGAGCGCCTAAACGCACAAACTGTCGCTGCTGGTTAGCGCCAATGATGGCAACGACTGGGACTTTAGCTTCTTGCTCATCTCCCTGCTGTTGCAGAATGGTTCGTAGCCGATGCTGGTAGGTAATATCAGCAGCAATTTGTGGCTCAAGCTCAACCATCACCAGCCGCACAGTTTCGATGGGTTCGGCGTCTTCAATAATAAGCTGATTGCGATCGTCGCGCCTATCTACCTTGCCCCAAATCATTAATCGAGCATCGGCTTCTATGTAGCGGCCAATGCGTTCGAAAGCACGCGGAAAAACGACACCCTCGGCCTGCCCAGTCAAATCTTCAACCTGCACAATCGCCATGCGATCGCCTTTTTTCGTGACCACAGGTTTAACGCTTGAGAGCATGACAATAGCGCTAATGGTCACTTTCTCTGGCTGATCGGGTAGTTCTGACAAGCTAATGGGAGCTAAAACTCTAGCCGATCGCTGCACAGACTTTAGCGGATGGTCTGAGATATAAAAACCCAGTAGCTCTTTTTCTAAACGCAGCTTTTCTTGAGGGTCAAAGTCGGCAACCGTAGGAGCTTTGGGAGCCAGCTCAAAGCCGCCGCTAGGCGTACTGACGTCGTTGCTGTGGCTGCTGCCCAGCATATCAAACAGGCTACCTTGCCCAATGGCTCTATCTTTAGCCCGACCTTGTGCCCATTCAAGCACGAAATCCAGATCGTGCATCAGTTGGTTACGATTAGGCTCCATAAGATCGAAAGCACCGCACTGAATCAACGCTTCCAAGGCTCGGCGGTTGACCGTGCGCAAATCCACGCGATCGCAAAGATCAGCCAACGACTGAAACACCCCATCCTCAGCCCGAGTTTCTAAAATGCATTCGATCGCCCCTTGCCCAACGTTGCGCACCGCAGACAAGCCAAACAAAATGCTGCGATGTTCAGGCGTAAAGTCGATGCCCGAACGATTAACATTCGGCGGCAACACTTCGATTCCCATGCTGATGCAGTTGGCAATGTGCATTTGCACTTTGTCTTGATCGCCGCTGTTGGCCGTCAGCAGCGCTGCCATGTACTCAACCGGATAGTTAGCCTTAAGATAAGCGGTTTGATAAGTAACAAACCCATAAGCCATTGAGTGAGATTTGTTAAAGCAGTTGGAAGCGACTTGCCCATTAGCCAGCAAAAAGTTGTGGTCTTTTGCAACCCCAATGTCAAAAACAGGCTGTATACCTAAAGATTTTCGGCTAACAACTTTGACCACTTTTCAACTCCGTTCATCAACTTCAAATGGTGAGACTTTACGCGATCGCCAGTGCCGGAACTGTTATCTGCTTCAAATCTAGCCCCTGCTCAAAAATATCGTTGATGGATCGCATTTCTCCCTGCACCGTCATCAACTTGTGGTCTGGCGTCGCTCGAATAACCGCCCCATTTTCTAGCGCATACTCAAAAACTTCTTGATCACCGCGATCGTGCCACTGAGCAATCGGCTGGGTATAGACAAAGCCGTACTGATCAACACTATAGACACTGCATTTAAGACGCTGTTCTACAATCTTGCCAATGGCTAGCGGCCCATATTCTACCGTGAGAATTTGAGTATCGTAGCTGAGGCAATATTGAGCAAAATTCACCATTTGCTCCCACAGTTCCTCAACCACTTTCTTCGGCACACCATTGTCCATGGCACCCTTAATAAAAATGTCGCGATGCTTATCCATTTCGGACTGCTTTTTCTTACCCATTGCTCGCCGTAGCAAATCGGCTTGCCCCAGAGAGTAGCCCGCCATATCCTGAGCTATTCGCATAATTTGTTCTTGAAAAACCATGATGCCGTAGGTTTCATTCAAAATCGGCTGCAGAATTTCATGGTCATACTGAATTTTTTCTCGCCCGTGTTTGCGGTTAATAAATTTAGGAATCAGTCCCGCATCGAGGGGACCCGGTCGATAAAGAGCCAGTACAGAGGAGATATCTTCTAGTCCTGATGGCTTGAGATCGCGCACAATTTGCCGCATTCCGGAAGACTCTAGCTGAAAGATGCCTCCTAAATCGCCGCTTTCCAGCAGCTTATAGGTTTTAGGGTCATCTTGAGGCAAGTGGTCAAGATCGATAGGGGTACCGTGGTGATGCTGAACCAAGTCCACGGTTTTTTGGATCATAGTGAGGTTTTTCAAGCCCAAAAAGTCCATCTTTAGCAGACCCAGGGCTTCAACATCCTCCATGTAGTACTGGGTGATTACCTGACCGTCGTTATTGCGCTGTAGCGGCACAATTTCGTCAAGCGGATCTTTTGAAATCACTACGCCAGCCGCATGCATGCCAAAGGTTTTGTTGGTACCTTCAATGCGAATCGCCATATCAACCCAGTGGCGCACCTGAGGGTCGTTTTCGTACTTCTCTTTAAATTCTGGGGCGGGCGTCTCTGCCGAGATCATCACCTTTAGCTTGGCAGGCTTGCCCCGCGCTACCGGAATCAGCTTGGCCATTCGGTCGGAGTCGCCATAGGGAATATTTAGCACCCGCGCTACATCTTTGAGTACGGCTTTAGAGGTTAGGCGGTTGAAGGTAATAATCTGGGCGACCCGCTCTTCCCCATAGCGACGGGTAACATACTTAATCACTTCGTCGCGCCGCTCAATGCAAAAGTCAGTATCAATATCCGGCATTGACTTGCGCTCAGGGTTGAGGAAACGCTCAAACAGCAAGCCGTGGTGGACTGGATCAATATTGGTAATGCCCATTGCATAGGCAACAAGCGATCCGGCAGCGCTTCCCCGTCCTGGCCCAACGGGGATGCCATGGTCACGAGCAAATTTGATGTAGTCCCATACCACCAAAAAATAAGTGGCAAAGCCCATCTGGATCATCATCTGAATTTCGTATTCCAGGCGATCGCGATAGACCTGCTCAACTTCGGTGTATTGCTTGCAGTTGAAGCGTTGGGCAAGTCCTTCCCTGGCAACAACAGCCATGTAGGTTTCGCCTGTGTGCCCTTCTGGCACCGGAAAGTCGGGGATGCGAGGCTGCCCCAAAATTCCGGTATATTCTTCAACTTTATCGGCGACTTCTAAGGTGTTGGCGATCGCTTCTGCAATCACCTCATCGCCAAGATGATCTCGAAACAAGAGCCGCATTTCAGCCGCAGACTTGAGATATTCGGTACCGCTGTAGCGCAGTCGTTTATCTTCGGTAATAAGCTTGCCAGTTTGAATGCATAGCAGCGCGTCATGGGCTTCGACATCGTTGCAGGAAATGTAGTGAGAGTCGTTGGTGCAGATAATTTTGATATTCAGCTCACGGGCGATCTTGACAACTTCTACATTGACAATGCGGTCTTCTGGGGAGCCGTGATCTTGAATTTCGAGATAGTAGTCTTCGCCAAAGAGATCTTTGTACCACTGAGCCACGCGCCGCGCCACGTCAGGACGCCCCTGCATAATCGCCTGAGGCACCTCACCACCTAAGCAAGCACTCGTTACGATGAGTCCTTCGTGGTACTGCTCTAGTAAATCTTTGTTGATGCAGGGGCGCGAGAAGATGCCTTTGCCCTGTACGCCCTGGAGGTGAGAAATAGTAGTCAGCTTGACCAGGTTTTTATAACCCTGCGTATTTTTAGCAAGTACAACCTGGTGGTAGCGGGGGCGACGCTGCTGCTGCGCAATATCGCCATTAATAACGTACATCTCATTACCAATAATCGGCTTGATGCCTCTGCCCTGACAAACCTTAATCAGCTCGATCGCGCCATACATAACGCCGTGATCAGTCAAGGCGATCGCAGGCATGCCTAGCTCTGCGGCGCGGTCTACCAGTGCAGGGAGCTGACTGGCCCCATCCAAAAGACTGTAATCGCTGTGAATGTGGAGGCCGACAAAGGACATAGCTGACTACCTACGTATTCCCTTAGTACAAAGTTACTGCCAATCTCGCCATTTTTCTAGCCGAGAGTGAAGCTTAACTGCTCTTCAGGTTAACGGATTTAACACGCTATATCTAGGCTTTGATGTAATTCGTTAACGCCAAATATGGACTACTGCGCCGTTGTTTGCCCTAGCACCGCGATCAAAGCATTCATGGTTCATCCATCGCCTGAACGCCAAAGTCGCGGTGACTACGCCTTCAAGGTTGAACCCTTTGCCAAGGCTCAACCGCACAAATACAGCGACCTCCGATAGCCAAACCGACAAAGCCTGACAGCAATGGCTAGCGCCGCTTTTGACCTGCACGTCTGTTTTGTAAAAGCTGTTAGGTTGGTTGAGCAGGTGGGTACCTTTTTAAAGATAAGACAGGGTCGGTTGAATAGCTTTAGCTCAGGGGACTACGACCACCGTTCCAAAAAACGAGATGCTGTTTAAGAATAGACTCCAAAGGCTATGATTGCTGTTCTGTCGCTACGGCACCTTTCAGACAGACGATACAGAAGCTGCTTCGTAGATTTCAGGAGACGCTAAGATCTGTGGCACGACCCCCTATCGTTAAAGCAACTGATCCTTCTGAACTTTGGGTAACGGCTGAGAAAACCTGTCAGTTTCCCCTATTGCTGGGTGAACAATACTGCCTACTGTATTTGGAATGGGCTTTTCAGCAGATAAAGGCTGATATTTCCCAGGCGTCTTTACAAACCCTGGCTCATTTAATTGTTCAGGCGATGACCGGGCCAAGCCGTTGCTTTCATGGTTTAGAGCATTGCTTTGATGTCGCCCAGACGGGAGATGCAATCGAGGTTCTGGCGGCTCTGTTTCACGATGTCGTGTATGTTCAAATTGATGACGGTATCAGCCCTGAGTTTGAGCACCTCTTAGCCCCTTTTATCCAAACGCTACGAGGGCGTTTAGTGGTTCAAGAAACTGAACAAAGTTTAGGCGATCGCAGCTTTGCCCTAGTAACCTCTATTTTTGACGTGCAGCCGGGACAGCACTTAGCACTTGAGCAAAACGAATTTCTCAGTGCTTTGGTTGCGGCAAAACAACTTGAGTCCATCCTAAGCTGGGCGCAGCTAGCCGAAGTCATTGCCTGTATCGAAGCGACGATTCCGTTTCGTCCCCCCACGCCATCGGGGCTGCACCCCAGCGAAGAACTATACCGTAAACTATCGCTTGCCAATGCCCGCTTTCGGTTAGGGTTGAGCGAATCAGATTTGAGTCGGGCGGTGCAGCGAGCAGTGCGGGTTGCCAATCGAGATGTCGAAAACTTTTCTGATCTACAAGCGGCTGATTTTCTCAGCAACACCTGGAACCTGCTACCAGAAGCCAATCCCTGTTTGAGAGATCGAGAGAACTACACCATACAGCAGTATCGTCATGCCCTCGAAAAGACGACAAGCTTTATGTACTATCTCAACGCTTCTTTAATATTTCGCCAGTTTCAGGGAGAGCCAAACACGGCTGACTATTGCGATTTACTCCAGCGGGCAAACAAAAACCTTGTGGTCGCGCGTCTCTATCTCAATACCAAACTATTGGCGATCGCCATTTTAGAAGCACTGTGTCAGCGGCTAGATACGATGATTCCGCTAGGCCGACTGGGTCAGGTGGGGTTTTCAGAAATTGCCAATCGAGTCATGCGCCAGCAGGCTTTACTCGCTGCTGGCGAACCCTACAAGCCTCGCAATGACATTGAACAAGAAGTCTGGGAGCTTTTGGAAGTAGGACGTGCTCAAGAGTCCAGCTTTGATATTAAAAATTCGCCGCTGGCTGCTTTTTTGCTCAAACATTTAGGGATGGATCAGGTAGTGGCTTTGGTCGATCGAGCCAAAGCCTTTTTCCAGGACAAAATAACGGCTGAAGCCTTTCTAGCTGAGTGTGATTTGTGGATGGTTGAGCTGGTACAGGCAATTCTTTCGCAAGCGGTCAAGGTCGATGCCAAAGAAGGCTAGTCTATGCCTCAAATTTAGCCGGAGCTAAGATTGCAAAGGGCAGCTCACTTTGGGTTTGACCTCAGGTGGGATCAGCCTGAGGATAGCTACGGCTGCTATTAGAGCAGGCTGACCAAAACCTGATCGCCTTCAATTTTGGCTTCATAAGTGCCTAACGGCTCGGTCGCTGGCCCGGTGGCAACGCTGCCGTCGGCGTTAAATGTAGAACCGTGACAGGGGCAGGTAAATAGAGTTTCAGCCGCGGCCCACTCAACTGTGCAACCCTGGTGGGTACATAGGGTATTGACCGCCAAGATTCCAGACGCGTCAGCCGGATCACGAATGACGGCTACTGGCCCTGCCACAAAGCCTTTATCGCTAATTGCGCCTGCTTCGTCTAGCTCGCTCACCGTGCCGACGACGGCAAAGCCATCTTCGCGGCGGGCAGCGTCAGCAGCTTCTGGCGCGGTTTCTGTAGCGGCGGACGTGTCGGGGTTAGGGGCAGCATCGTCGCTGCTGTCGGGCGTGCAGGCGGCGATCGCTACAGGTACCGAAGTGGCCAAAAATCCCACACCCACCCAGTTGATAAATTCCCGTCGTTTCATAGCGTTTCTGTTGTCTTTAATAGCGATTGGTCACCATAGGGGCAAACTTTGAGCGCAGTTTTGCCGTTGGCTGGCTAGTGGCTAGCCAGTTGCGGATTCCCTCTTGTGGCTTTGCATGAGCGATGATCATTGGTTAGAGGCGATCGCCGCTGACGATACCGGATGAGACTTGAGCCAGCCATAATGACGAGTCGCGGCGATCGCCACAAAGAGCAAGTCGAGTCCGACCACGCCTGCCACCAGTAATTCAGATCCGCCCGTGCCAAAGCCGTAGCTGTGCAAGCCTGTCCCCAAAACAAAATTTACGCCATACCAAGCCATCAGCACTGCATTGAAGGCTACGACGCTGGCAACCGTAATGCCAAAGTTGCCAATCCACCCCACTAGCCGCCCATGTAACGGAGCCAAATAGCAGAGCAAAGCAATCAGCGCCCAAGTTTCTTTCGGATCCCAGCCCCAGAAGCGACCCCAAGAAAAATGCGCCCAAATGCCGCCCAAAATAATGCCTGCCGTCAACAGCAGCACACCGACTTGCAGCACCCGGTAATTGAGCTGAGCCAGGGTTTGAATCCGCTTTTTGGCTTCGGGGGTAAAGAGATAATTCCCCAAGGTGACATGACCCAGCCCTAAGGCTAAGGCAAAGCTGGCATAACTTAAAGCGATCGTAGGCACATGAATGCTCAGCCAAAAGTTATCGCGCAGCACGGGTACCAGCGGCGCAATGCTGGGATCGAGTACCGCAGGCAAGCTATCTGCCAGAATCAGGCACAGCACCGATAGCGGCGCAGCAGCTAAAAGGTAATAGCGGGCACGGGTACTCAGCTCAAAAGCCAACGCCAGCGCCGCAATGCCAAAGCCGACCCAGACCACCGACTCATACATATTGGTCACCGGGGGGCGTCCAGCAATTTGCATCCGCAGCCAGAAGCCGTAGCTTTGCACCGCGATGCCAGTTGTAAACAGGCCGATCGCCCCCCAATACAAATCTTGCTTGAGCCACAGCGTCAGCAGCATGACCGTAAAGGCGATCGCGTAGAGCTGCCAAGCCTTGGCAAAGGGATGAAAGTGATTAAAGTGAACCTCTCGCTGCAAAACCGCCTTAATCGGATAAACATCCGGGCTGAGGTGAGCTAAGTTTTGGTGCAAGGTTTGGGCTAGCTGACCGACCGCCGCCAAATGATTTGACCCGGTTAAGAACGCTTGCTTGAGGCCAATAAACTCAGCCAGCAACGGTGCGACTTGCTCAGGGGCATAGAGCGTCTGCGCTGAGGAGAGGCCAACCCAGGTGCCCTTTGCCGCCTCAGGGTGGGGCACTAAGGGGAGACGCTCATCACCTACAGTTTGTAGCATCAGCGTCAGGCGATCTTCTAGCATTAGGGCTTCGCGTTCAGTCCGGGAGAGATCCTCATCCTTCAATTCTTTTTGATGAGCCTGCTGAGCCAGCTTGACCAGACTGGCATTGCTGACGAGTTGCTTGAAGCTAAAATACTTTTGCGCTGGATCAACCCCGATTTGCTGCTTAAGCGGTCGATAGCTAAACAGAACAAAGGGTTCTTCGTTCCAATTGCGATCGTTAAACCACAGCCCCAGATAAGTTGAGAAGTAGTCAGCAATTTCGCCATTGGGCTGGCGATACTCAGTAGAGCCGTGAATTTGAGCGATCGCTTCTTTCGCTACAGTGTCTAAGGGCTTTTTGCGACCGTCTAACTGCACCGCTAGGGTTTGCAGCGGCTCTAAGGGATCAGGCTGAAACTGGCTTAGGGGAAAGAGCAAAATCATAGCTCCCAGCCAGCAGCCAATTAAAAACTTAAGTGCTTTCGTCATTTGATGCGGTTGCATTTGTAATCGGCAGTAGGAGATTAGCAAGCGGTTGGGGGAATGGTATCTATGCCCCTATAACGGGCGCGCCTAGGACAGAGCCGTTGAGGGCATATCGGGCGTTGTTTCAGAATTGGCTGGCTGAGCTGAGCCAGTCTTGGCCGCCGCCTGCCGTAACCGTTTTGTCACCGCAGGGCCATAAAACATTGTGCCAATGCCCGTTACTACCAGCAGCGAACCGAGCCAAGTGAGTGCCGTTACCCACCAAGGCTCTCGCTTCACCTGCAACGTCGATTGCTGCAAGTCCCCCGGATTCCAGGAAGCCTGGGCAATCTTCCAGCCCTTGTACCAGGTGGGATGGTTCATCCAAACAGGGCGCTGCACGGTTTCGCCGCTGTGAACATCCATTAGGGTAATTTGACTTGTCCACATGGCGACGGACTCACTACCTTCGTTACGCTCCACAATAAAATCGTTCAGCTTGACGAGAAAGGGAAGCTGCAACATCCGAGGGCTAAAAGCGGCAAAATAATTGCCCGTCTCGCTTTGAATTTCGGTTGGTTCGCCCCAGCGTAGCCAGTGAGTGGTGCCGTCAGGTGTGGCTACCAATAAGGCGGGAGACGCTTCTTCAACAAAGGGAGCATCGGCGGCGATCGCCACAACCTGGCGATGGAGCTGAGCATTTTTCACTTGCTCCGCCAGCGTAATCTGAAAGTCCGCCCAGCCGGGGCTAACTGGCTCACCCAAGCGCAACTCACCCGCTTTAAAGCCTTGAGTAGAGCGAGCAGCATAAAACAAGTCACCTTGTGGCGACACTACCACCCGGAAGTAAGCGGCTGGGGCGGGTGGTGCAATCCGGTAAGCAACTGACAGCTCAATCGGCGGGTCAGATACCCCGGTGCGAATTGGCTCAAAGCCAGACTGAGCAAAGACAAACCAGGTTTCGTGGCGATCGCCCTCGCTCACCGCTAGCTGCACGGCGGGGTTGCGGAGCTGCTGAGACGCGGTAACGGGTTGATTTTGAGCGTTGAGGCGAAAGTCAGGCCAGAACCCCTGGACTAAAACAGTTACCTGCCCTAGCTGAATCGCTTTGCCCTGCTGGGTGTAAACATCAATTTGCTGCTCGGTTGCCCCCAGAGACAAGGTGCCCCAGCGACCCAGTGCCTGCTCTGAGGGTGCTTGCAAGAAAGCTTCTAGCTGCTGGTCGCTTTGGGCTGATTTGATTTCTAGCTGGGCTGGCCCGATTTCAATTTGGCTGTAGGCGGCTGGAGCAACGGCTAGCCACCGCTCTAAGCGCTGACCCATGCGATCGCTGTGAATCTGCAGGCGCACTGCTGGGTTAGCGATCGCTGCACCTTCGCTAAATTGAACTGTCTTAATCGTATTAGCTTGATAGTTTTGCAAAGCAAAGTCGCCAAATTTTGCCGGAACCACGGTGCCATCTGGCTGAATGAAAACTTCTGTTTGCTGAGGCGGCGAATCGGCTGCAACAACCTCTAGCAGGTCGCCTTCTACCCGTACTAAATTGCTAGGTTCACCGTCTGTGCGCACCAGCAGCAGCCCTTCTGTGCTGAGGTGAATCACCGCGGCGGATCCGGCAATAATCACCACTAACCCCCAGTGGGTGAGGGCAAACCCAATTTTGCGGGAGCCGCGCCAGGGATAACGACTTATGGTTGAAATTGCTAAATTGAGCGCTAGCAAAAACATTAAAGCGCCAAACCAAACACTCTTATAAATTTCTCGCTGCACGGTCGGCGAGCCAACCTGAGATTCATAAAAAGTGGCTCCAATTAAAACAGCAGCGATCGCGACTAGCAAAGGCACAGCCAACTTAATTGAGCCTAAAAATCGAAAAAATTTAGAAGTCATACAAGCGATTTGCCAGGGCTGATAAATCGTTTTGCAAACACGAATCTCATGTCTAAAAAAGTTTTTGTGTAGTCATTTACTCAAAAACGCAGACTTTATTCAAAAACCGAATTGATCTGATTCAAAAGCAGCATTATACCTATGCTGACTTTAGGCTTGATGCTAAAAAACGACTATTCGAAAAACTAAAATCTCTGAATTTGTTGCAGATTATACAAAACAAAATTTTTAGATTGAATTCGCGCTTTCATGCAAAAAAATCAACAAATCAATGCTTTTTGCTCATTTTCAATCCATATCTTGTGTCTAAAAATACAAAATAGTCTTTTTCTTAAACGTAAGTTCTAACAGTAATTTGCCTTAATTTTTTGAAGGCTATACAGAATTCAGGCTTGATGTAGTGAGCAAGAAATTCTTGAATAGGTGCTATTTCGATGAAGAGAACAAAGCTAGTTTTAGCCTATTTGACCTAGCTTCTAACTTTTGATCAGCGTTTTTTGAATCTAGAACTGTAACCGTATAGACGATTTTTTGAGGCGTTACAGGTTTAACTAAGCTTGCACAAGCTAGTTTGCAGCACTGTCGCTTGTTGACTAAAGTTTGGTTGTCATTTTTATTTTTGTGGCAGCTTGAGCGCTAGTTTGTGACGCATTGTTTTTGGTTTTAGAGGAGAGTGGTCAATGCCAACTACCAACACCCAGACACAAGGATCTACCCTACAGATTGAGCTTTTAGAGCAAAGTTTTGAGAAAGTGAAACCTCAGGCTAATGAGTTTGTCACAAGCTTTTACAACAACTTGTTTACTGACTATCCAGCCGCTAAACCTTTGTTCGCCCACACCAACATGTCAGAGCAAGGCAACAAGCTACTACAGTCTCTCGTATTAGTCGTTGAAAATTTGCGCAAGCCAGATAAGCTCTCAGGTGCTCTCAGAGGGCTTGGCGCTCGCCATGTTAAGTACGGAGCTTTGCCAGAACATTATCCCCTGGTGGGCAATTCGCTGCTAAAAACCTTTAGGCAACATCTGGGTTCGGACTGGACACCAGAGGTTCAGCAGGCTTGGGTAGAAGCCTATGGAGCTATTACCGAAATCATGCTGGATGGGGCTAACTACGCTCAATCGGAAATTCAGCTCACTCCGGTTGAGACGCCTGAAGCACCTGCTAATAATGTCAACATGACGGTTTTGCTTTCGACCTTAGGAGGCAGCGCGGTGATCTTTCTCCTCGGCTTGCTGTTGCTTTAAGGGTTTTGAGAGAGCCAATGGCATTTAACGGAGCAAGATTTTTTCGTCTTAAATCCGTACTCAGTTTTCGCTCAGCGATCGCGATTGTAGTCGCTCTTGTGGTTGTTTGGCTAGCAGCCGCTTTTGCCCTCGATCGCAAGCAGGTTTTCTTACCGGGAGAAACCTCCGTTGGTCACTACCTGTTTGAAACCTCCTGTGCTTCCTGCCATGAAGGATTCAAACCTGTTACCAATGAAACCTGCCTGCGTTGTCATGAAGCCGAAATGGCCGAAGATGCCCACGGGGTCAAAAAGTTTCGCGATCCGCGCTGGGCGGCTGAGCTAGACAAGCTAGCTGTCCTCACCTGCACCACCTGCCACAACGAGCACGTTCATATGTTTAGTCGTGGCGTCCACCTGCAACCCGATCTCTGTATGACCTGCCACGCAGGGATTATTAGCGGCGATCTTAAGAGCCATGATGGCTTTAGCGCAGATGGCTGCTGGACGGCAGGGTGCCACAATTACCACGACCACCGCTCAATTTCGGCTGGCTTTTTACGCCAAAACCTAGATCAGCCACCGATGCTGCCTGTGCAGGTATTGCCCGATCGCCAGGTGGTTCCAGTGTTAGAAACCGCGCCGAACCCAGATTTACGGCAAGAATTTCTGGGAGGTGCCCCATGAGACGTTGGCTGATCTGGCTGCTTATGCTGATTTTAAGCTTTGGCTTAGGTGGTTCTGCTCAAGCTGAGGTAACTCCAGCGCAATTGCAGGCAGTGACTCAACTTTGGCAAACGAGCGCTCACGCCTTGAGCGAGGTCAACTGCTCTAGCTGCCATCAAGCTGAGACAACTCAAACCTTTGTAGCTCGACCCAGCTTTGAAAGTTGTCAGTCTTGCCATGAGCAACCTGTTGAAACCTTTCTGCTGGGAAAACATGGCATTCGCTTACTCGAAGGCGAATCGCCTCTGCAGCCAGCAATGGCACGGCTACCCATGCGGGAGCAGGCTCACGATTTGCAGATGACCTGCAATACCTGTCATGACGTTCACTCAGTCAATACTTACTCAGCGGCGGTGGAGGCTTGTTTGACTTGCCATAGCGATCGCCATTCGCTCAACTACGCCAACAGTGCCCACGCCGACTTATTTGCCGCCGCTGGTGAGCTACCGCGCCCAGCCGCCAATGCGGTTACTTGCGCCACCTGCCACCTACCGCGCCACGCTGTTGAAAAAGCAGAGGGCACTCAGGTTGTCAGTGTCAACCACAACAATACGTTTACCCTGAAGCCGCGCGATCGCATGGTGAGCGAAGTCTGCATGAACTGTCACGGCGTGGAATATTCCTACAACAGCATTTTTGACGACGCCCTGGTTGAAGCCAACTTTGATCGTCCCCCAACGCTAGCGCTAGAAACCTTTGATTTAATTCGAGCCTTAGAAGAGCGGCGATCGGGAACGGCCTCGTCAGAATAAACCGTTCGCAAGAACATACCTTCCCTATACCTGACTGTTTCGCTTAGAGAGGAGATGCACTCATGACGATTCAAAACAGCTTCATCCGTCAAATTCGAACTCGAACCGTGGCCTTTTTAGCAATTATCGTGGCGGTTTGCGTGACGGCTGTTTCCTGTAGCGGTGGCGGGGCACAGTCGCAGACCAGCGCAGGAGTTGCACCTGAAATGGTAGCCGACTATATCCATACAGCTTTGGCCGCCGATCGCACAGCCTATACCCGCCATGTGGTTAACCGAGCCAAAATGCTAGAAGGCAAAGCCAAAGAAGATGGGGTTTTAGAAGTGGAAGCAACCGAAGGCTGGCAGCAAACCAACGGAATTCCACTCCCTGCCCAAATGTTCCGCCTGGGTTCAGAAATTGCTTCTGAAGACGGCACCTTTACTTACAACCTGATTTCACCTTGGAACATTAACGATAGCCAAGCCCCCAAAAGCGACTTTGAAAAAAGCGCTATGGATCAGGTAATTGAGACGGGCGAGCCTTACAAAGACTATCAAGAGGTGGGCGGGCAACAGTATTTTTCGGCTCTATATCCCGATGTTGCGGTAGCAGAAGCCTGCGTTACCTGCCACAACACCCACCCAGTGCATTTAGAGCGCTATCCTGACAAAGTCTTTGAGATGGGCGATGTCATGGGCGGCATTATGATCAACATTCCGCTAGAAGCGGCCTAAACCCAACCATAGAGGCAGGTTGAGTCAAGTGCAATCCGATGGATTTGACCCAGCAAGCGCTCAGCCCGCCTCTACCCCAGCCTTTTAGAATGGCTGACCTCAGTTTTGTCACATTTGCTGCTATTCAACGCCGCTTACTCTGCCATGTTTAAGACCAGACGCGATCGCAGCGGGATCAATTCTCCAGAGTCACCCGCCAATGGCATGAAGTTTAACCAAACAGAAAAATCCTTTCCCCAGGTTACAGTCTCCAAAGGTGCTGAAACATCAGCATCTCAGCGATTCAGCGGCATCCAGCCCACCTTTGCCACGCTCATCGCGCTAACGCTACTCACGGCGGCGCTGTTGGCTCCTTTTGCCTTTAGCTCCGTCTACCTGGCAGCGCTGAGAGAACAGTCTTTTGACCTGCATCGCTTTCTAAGAGGTGACCTTTACAAGCAAATGACGGGCTACGGCGCTTTGGCCTTTGTCTTGGGTGAGGGGATGCTGACTGCCCGCAAGCGGAGCCGTAGCTGGATGTTTAAACTCAAAATCCCAGGTTCAATGCAGCTATGGCGAAGTCTGCATATTTTTCTGGGGGTGGGGCTAGTGGGTATGGTTCTGGTTCATACCCTGGGCAGCAAAGGCTTAAATTTTAATTCTGTTTTTTTGTGGGTCTTTTTTGGCGTTACTTTATCGGCGTTGATGGGAGTGGTGGCCGAAACTGGAATTTTGGCCTCTTCTAGAAAGTACTTTGGGCGCTTGCCCTTTAGAATGGGCGGCAATGCGGCAGGCACACCGATGACAAAAGGGCCGCTCGTACGCGGCCTGAGAGCTATCTGGTTAACCACACATATTTTTCTAGTTGGGGTGTTTGCCACGATGCTTTGCTTTCATATCTTTTTGGCTTATTACTTTCAGTAGACCCGCGACTGCTTGATACAGCGGTTGCCCTTAAAGCTCGAAGCTCTCTGCCAAATTCCCTGCCGCAGAATACACCTGTAGCCGGATGAAAACGCTCTGGTTTTAGTTGCTAATACTCTATATTGGCCTGAACTGATGAAAGCAACTTCAGAAAAACTCAAAGTGACAGGGACAGCCCTACTGGGTTTGATTGGCCTATTTGCGATCGCTACTTTTTTTCTCACTCAACCGGGCACTTCGATTGTCAGCGCCACGCCAATGTCTGGCTTAGTAGCACTTAAGTCAATGGCTCAGCAAAGTGTGGCTTACGAAAGCGCGATCGCCAACCAAAAGCCTACCCTGATTGAGTTTTACGCCGATTGGTGTACAACCTGTCAAGCCCTCGCACCGACCCTACAGGCTTTGCATCAGCAGTTTGCGCCTCAGGTTAACTTTGTCATGCTCGACATTGACGAACCGCAATGGGCGGAGCAAGTTCGCCAATTTCAGGTAAGGGGAGTCCCCCAACTGGCTCTACTCGACACCCACCAAGCGGTTATACAAACCTTTGTAGGCAAGGTTCCTAAATCTGTTTTGGCTAACTTGTTGACAGAACTAACAAATTAGGCATGTTAACAATAATCGTCCTCTATAATTGGCACCTCTCATGCCCCTGCTTGCTAGACTGCTACAGCTGCTGCAATTTATAGAGCTTTCCCTAGAGTTTTTTGCCTTTTTGGGAACGCCCATAGGGCTAGCCGCCAGCGTTGGCTTACTGAGCTACGGGCCGCTCGTTCAAATCAACTGTGACGCACCATCGGCAACTGTCTTAGCCAGTGCGATCGCGCTAACGCTATATTGCTTGTTAGAGCGTCCCGATTTTTCATGAACTTAGCTCGACTACTTGCGGTCTGCAGCAGCACCCTTCTGTGGACAGTTCCTTGGGCGTGTGGTGTAGCTGCGCCTGAAGCCGCCCAGCCCGTTGTTCGCAATCAGGGCTATGCAGAAGCCGATGTTATTTTACAGACGTTGCAGCAGGCAGATGTCATTTATCTGGGAGAAACCCACAGCCAACTGGCGGATCATCAAGCTCAGCTAGAAATTATTCAGGCGCTTCATCAGGCTAACCCGCAACTGGCGATCGCCCTAGAGATGTTTCAGCGACCGTTTCAGCCCGTCATTGATCGCTATTTAGCGGGTGAAATTTCTGAAGCTGAACTAGTACAGCTCAGTGAATACGAACAGCGCTGGGGCTTTCCGTGGGAGTATTACGCCCCGATTTTGCGCTATGCCAAAGCAAACGGCCTGCCTGTGCTGGCTCTAAATACACCTGCTGAAACAACCCGCAAGGTAGCTCGGCAGGGACTGGCAAGCTTAGCCACAGAAGACTTTCGCTACATTCCCCCGGTCGCAGACATTGACCTAGATAGCCCCGATTATCGCCTGCTTGTCCAAGATGCCTTTAGCCTGCACAGCCAACACGGCGGCCTAGACTTTGAAAACTTTTTTGCGGCTCAGGTGCTGTGGGATGAAACCATGGCGGCAACCCTTGCTGAGTTTCTCAGCCAAAACCCGGACTATCAGGTGGTGACTCTCGCAGGGCAGGGTCATGTTGTTTATGACTATGGCATCCCTAGCCGAGTCGCTCGACGGCTAGGTGCCGAACTCATTCAGCAAACGGTTTTGCTCAACCCTTCTGCCGCTATGCAGGCCGAAGGAGCCGCGATCGCTGATTTCTTTTGGTTTAGCTCAAATTGAGCGCACCCCGCCGTTGGAGTTGCTGCTTTTGGACGGAGGTTAGCCCCACGGCATCGGTAAAAATAGCGCCCTGCACCTGGCAGCTACTAAAACAAACATCAGTCAGAATGGCCTGTTCAAAGTTGGCATCGCGCAGATCAGCCCCACTTAAATCAGCGCCGCTGAAGTCGGCTCCCACCGCATTAACCCCATAGAGCGAAGCCTGACCAAAATTTGCCCGCACCAAAATTGCCTGAGAAAGATCGGCCCAGTCTAGCTGAGCTTGTAGCAGAATTGCACTGGTTAAATTGGCTTGCCGAAAAGTGCTGCTGAGCAAATCGGCTTGTGTGAGGTTGGCCGCTGTTAAATTAGCCCGATTAAACTGGGCTTGTTCTAAGTCGGCGGCATCAAAAGCGGCACCCGTCAAATTAGCTTGTAGCCAGCGGCTTTTAGCGGCCTGGACGTGGTTAAAGCTAGCTCGACTAAAATTCCCTTCTGCTAGATCGGTGCGCTTCAGGCTAGCCCCCCTAAAATTTACCTGTTGGGCACTGGCCTGATTGAAGCTGGCTTTGTCTAAGTTGGCAAAAGCAAAGTTAGCCCGGTCTAAAACGGCACCACAAAAGCGTGCTTTGGGGGCTTGCGCTTCTTGCCACAAACTGCGCTCTAGCTGTGCTTGCGTTAGGTCAGCGGCGACAAAAATCGCCCGATCTAAGGCACTCTCACGCAGAGACGCCAAAACCAAAATTGCCCCGGTAAAGTTAGCGCCGATACAAGAAGCTCCGCTTAACTGAGCGCGACGAAAATAAGCTTGAGCAAACTCACCGCGATCGAGTTGGGCACCTTGCAAGTCAATATTGCTGAGTTCTGCCCGACGCAGAGAACCTCCTCCTTGAAGACGGCTCAAAACTTCGTTAGCGGTAAGCTGTGCCATAGCCCAATACTCTCTAGATTAGAAATTAGTGAAAAATAACTTGATAAAGTCCCAATTAGTATCTTAGACTACTGTTTTTAATTACCTCGAAGGTACAGAAAAACTTTTTATTCTACAATTTTTAGTTCTGCTAACGGCGATCGCCTTGCGTGGCTTTGATGAAATGTGTGCCCCTCTTGTTGCTGAAGTTAGAAAAATTTGCGGAGTGAATCGGCTGGCATATGGGGAACCGCAAGCGGTTGCAGACTAGTCTGCAACTTGCCCGATAATCGAGAAAATTTTGAGGCGATCGCTGGCAGCAATGAGCAAAGAAGGCTGTACAGATACGGCCAAAAGTAGCGAAACTAGATAGGCAGACCTGCGTGATTTGCCATGCCTTTGATTAAACGCCCGCCTCAGCGATTTGCGAAAGGGATTCGCATCTGGTCAAATCGTTTGGGCTTAAATGGCTGGAGTCTGGCTGTTTTGCTGGTAGCTTGCCTGGTAGCCTTGCCAATTTTAGTTGTCTTGGGCAGCGTTTTTGCTCGCACTGGGGCGATCTGGCAGCACTTGACGTCTACGGTTTTAGCCACTTACGTCACCAATTCGTTGCTGTTGCTAGTTGGGGTTTCAGTTGGGGTTTTAATTTTAGGCATTGGGACAGCTTGGCTGGTCACGGTTTGCCGCTTTCCGGGTCGTCGGATATTTGAGTGGGCGCTGTTGTTGCCTTTGGCGGCACCCGCTTATTTATTGGCCTACACCTATACGGATTTTTTGGAGTATTTTGGCCCGGTGCAGATAGCGCTGCGATCGCTGTTTGGCTGGGAAAGTGCTAATGACTATTGGTTTCCTAACGTGCGGTCGGTGGGGGGGGCGATCGCTATGTTTAGCCTTACCCTCTATCCCTATGTTTATATGCTGACGCGGGTGGCATTTTTAGAACAGTCAACCGTTACCCTAGAGGCTAGCCGCTCTCTAGGGTGTGGGCCTTGGCGGAGCTTTTTTACCGTAGCGCTGCCGCTGGCGCGTCCGGCCATTATGACCGGGCTGGCGCTGGCGCTGATGGAAACGCTCAACGACTTTGGCACCGTACAGTATTTTGGCGTTGGCACGTTCACCACGGGCATTTATCGCACCTGGTTTGGGATGGGGGAGCGAGTAGCAGCGGCGCAGTTGGCGGCCATGTTGATGCTGTTTATTTTGGGGCTGATTTTGCTAGAGCGCTGGTCGCGGCGGCAAGCACGCTATTACCAAAGCGGTAGCCACCGACAGCAAGCTGCAGCCTATGGTTTAGACGACTGGCGATCGCTGTTGGCTTTTTTGGCTTGCTTGGGGCCGATTGCCCTGGGGTTGTTACTCCCGGCAGGGCTGCTGCTGCAAATGACCCTTCGCCATGCTGCGGCAACGCTAGACAGCAGCTTTATTGAACTGGCCTACCACAGTATTGTGCTGGCGGTGATTACGGCGGCGGTAGCAGTTTTGGTGTCGCTATTGCTGGCGTATGGAGCGCGGTTGCAGCGCAGTTTACTGATTCGCTTCGGCGTTCGGATTGCTTCAATGGGTTATGCAGTGCCCGGTTCAGTGATTGCGGTAGGCATTTTGATTCCGATAACGCGCTTAGACAATGCGATCGCCAATTGGCTGAAAGCGCTGACAGGCAGTTCACCAGGGTTGATTTTTAGCGGCACCATTACGGCTCTGGTTTTTGCCTATTTAGTTCGGTTTCTAGCGGTTTCGTTTGGTTCGGTAGAGTCGGGCTTAGCCAAGGTGCGACCCAATTTAGACCACGCGGCTCGCAGCTTGGGCTACAATCCCACAGAAACACTGGTAGCGGTACATGCGCCGCTATTGTGGAGTAGCTTGCTCACAGCCGTGATGCTGGTGTTTGTCGATGTGATGAAGGAACTGCCAGCAACAATTGTCATGCGGCCTTTTAACTTTGATACGTTGGCGGTGCGGGTGTATCAGTATGCAGCCGATGAACGGCTAGTCGAAGCTGCTGCGCCAGCCTTGATGATTTTGCTGGTGGGTTTATTGCCTGTGATTTTGCTGAGCTGGCAGATTGCTAAAACGTCAACGGGCGATCGCGCTTAAGCCTAAACTCAGGGAGACAGGCGACAGCCTCAAAGCACCCAGCAGTCGCCCTGATTAGGATAGCCCACTTTGGTAAGGGTACCGCTTGGGGGATCCTCATGTCTCAATTCCAGCGCTGACAGAAAAGCGTTGCTTCTGCCCTCAGCCCTCTACATTCTGCCTTTAGCTGCCCTTTGCCTTGAGCCATAGCAAATGGTTCCCCATCGGCCTTTCCCAGGTCAAAAGCTTTATAGAAAAGGGCGATCGCCTTGAAAAAATCCAAAATTCGCGGAATTGAGCCGTTAGCGTGTGAAAGTGCAACTAAAGAAATTTGAGAGTTGCGTGCATGTTTTGGATTCAATCGAGCAAAATCGTTCGTGGGTTGGGGTTATTTTTAGCTGGACTTTTCACCACCCTGGCTTTTTCTAGCCTGCCAGCCCCCGCCCAAACCGCTTCAACCGGAGCTTTTTGCCGAGCTGCGACTGAAGCGCTAGCCGACCCTGTGCAAGGGCGCAGCTACGGCGATCCCCATATTCAAACTTACGACGGCTACCACTATAGCTTTCAAACCATCGGCGAATTTATTTTGAGTAAATCCAGCGATGGCAGCTTTGAAGTACAGACTCGCCAGGGGCGCGTAGCCGATCACGATAGTCTCTCGCTTAACACGGCAGTAGCGATGAATGTCTGTGGCCATCGCGTCGCTATTTATATTGAAGATCCCAACGGCGATCGCGAAACCGTTTGGATTGACGGTGAGCGCACCCGCATCAGAAATGCTGAATCTTTAGCTGGCGGTGGTGAAGTCCAAAAATTGAGTGATTCAGACTATGCCGTCATCTGGCCCAGCGGCGACCAGGTGCTGATTCACTTTATCAACGTCAGCGGCGATCGCTTCTTAAACGTTATGCCAACCATCCGTCGCGATCGCCGAAATGCGCTGATTGGCCTGCTCGGTAACTTTAACGGCAACCCTGATGACGACCTGATGAGCCGCAATGGCAGCGTTCTCCCGGCTCGATCTACCTACAGCGTCGCCACCAATGCTCTAGATAGCGTTTTGCCTGCCATTATTCCGGTGCGGCAAGTGGAAGACGCCTACTTTAGCGACTTGTATCGGCGCTTTGGCGATAGCTGGCGAATTAGCCAGGAAGAATCGCTGTTTGACTATGGTTCCGGTCAGTCTACCGTTAGCTTTACAGACCGCAGTTTTCCGAGCCAGTACTTTACCCTCAACGGCGTCGCCCCGGCTCGCCTTGAGTCGGCTCTCACGGCTTGTCGTGAGGCAGGGGTAGCGGAGCAATTGCTAGACGGCTGTGTGTTTGATGTGGCTGCTACGGGTAACAACAGCTTTGCTAATGCTGCGCTCAACGCTGTTGGCAACGCCGTTGTTCAAGAACTGCGCGATCGCATTCTTGACGAAATTATCCCTGGCCCAATTCGCCGCTTCCCCTTCTAGCCGTTGTGTGTTCTCCGTAGGGGCACTCACAGTTCGCCTCTACGGGAGCTAAACCTCAGAACCAGCAAACTTTTTACCCCCAAGCAAGTACGCTAAACAGATAAAGTTTGATTGGGACGCTCTGGCTATGGGGACGGTACAGCGATCGCTACTTTTGTTAAGTTGTTTTTTAGCAGGTGGCTCAGCGGCTACAGCCCAGGTTAAACCAGCCATTACCGAAAACAGCAGTTCGCTGGTAGAGCAAGTGGCTGAACATCTGATCGGGGTAATGGACACGGCTGAGCAAGCGGCTAGCCAGCGCGATCGCGTCAACGTTCAAATAACGACCTGCGAGGTTCACCCAACCATGGGCTTAGCTGAGAATAGCCGCCTGCTCTACCAGGAGCAAGCCCTGGCTACATCAGTCGATCAGCCTTATCGCCAGCGATTTTTGCGATTGCAGGTCACCACTGATAATCAGGTTGAGTCGCAGGCTTACCGTCCGGCTGAGCCTGCGCAATGGGTAGGGTTATGCGATCGCCCTTTCTCAGAGCGGCAAGTCGGCGATTTAGGTGACTATACCTGTTCCGTTTTTTTGGTGCCTTCCGTGTTGGGCTTTTTTGGCACTACGCCGCCGCAGGGATGCCCGACGGAGGTGCGCGGCGCTCGTAGCGTTACCAATGCCATCGTGCTGCACAGACAGGGAATGGATACGTGGGATCGAGGTTTCGACGCTGACGGTGATCAGGTTTGGGGCGCCGCCGATGAACCTTATCGATTTCGGTGGCGCGATCGCCCTTGACGCCCTATAGTGACGTTGGACAATGAGGCTATCACGATCACAGGCGTCATTGAGATCATGGCCAAGAAAAATGACTACCGCCAATACCTCAAACAAACGCTCAGCGGCTTAATTGACCGTCTAGAGCTATCAGATTTGCGTAAAGACTTTCTCAAAAATCGCTGGCTTGACCAAGTAATCTGGCTAGAAAATCGGGCGAATAGAGAACGCAATCGCCATTACTTTTTAAGGATGGTGACGATTGTGGGCGGGGTAATTGTGCCTGCTTTGGTAGGGCTAAACAATCAGGGGGATGCTAACTTCAAGGTCGTCTTAGGATGGACAGCTTTTGGCTTGAGTCAGACGGTGGCGATTTCAGCCGCCATTGAAGAATTTTTTGCCCACGGCGAGAAATATCGCAACTACCGCAACACTGCGGAATGTATGAAAATCGAAGGCTGGCAATTTTTTCAATTAACCGGGCCTTATCGCCAGTTTAAGGCGCATGACGACGCCTACCGCATGTTTGCCGATCGCGTTGAGCAGTATATTCAGCAAGACTTGCAAGGCTTTTTGGCTCGTTTAGAAGATAAGCAAGACGAAGAGAAGAAGTACCAAGAAATTCTGGCTCAAGATAGCGAACAGCCTGCTCAAGATAGCGAACAGCCCGCTCAAAAAGCTGACTAGCCCCTCAGCGACAGGAACTCATCTATGCCACCCGATTTAACTTGGCGGGCACCGTTAGCCGTCGCCCTAGGGGCGATCGCGGGCGCTTTAAGCCGCTACTATCTCACGCTTTTAGTTACCGCCCGCCTGGGGGCAGAATTTCCTTACGCCACCCTGATGATCAACCTCACAGGTTGCCTGGGCATGGGGTTTGTAGTGACGCTGATTGCTGAACGTTATCCCAGCTTGGTGCCCGACTTAAAGCTGTTAATCACAACTGGCTTTTTAGGAGCCTACACCACATTTTCGACCTATAGCTTGGAAAGCGTAGTGCTTTTCAGAGATGCTCCGCTAGCGATCGCAAGCCTCTATTGGCTTGGCAGCGCCTGCTTCGGCGTTGGCTGCATTCATTTGGGCACCGCGATCGCTCGCTTAATCAGTCACTAAAGCCCAAAAAAGACGCCCTCCCAACCGGAGAGCGCCTTTTTAACTGACCTGTTCACTCAAACTGAGTACGTCTGTTTAGAAATTCAGACTTAAAACAGATTACCCATTGATAACCGGAGCGGTGAGCGCAACCGGAGTGGCTTCGCCAGCCGCAGCCAGGTCAAGCGGGAAGTTGTGAGCATTGCGCTCGTGCATTACCTCGAAACCCAGGTTGGCGCGGTTTAGTACGTCCGCCCAGGTGCCAATCACACGACCTTGG
>NZ_JBQLZL010000101.1:0-4357 GCF_052168255.1 Almyronema sp.
ACTTTGGGGGTCGCTCCACGGGAAAATAGCTCAGTGCCAGGTTATTTTTGGAAAAAGAGGTTCTCAAATATTTGAGAACCTCTTTTTTGATTTTTATAAATTTCGTGCTGGTTAAACCGCTGAAAAATTAGGTTGCTAGGGCACGCCAAATGAATTGCACGACCAAAATGGCAAATGTAGCGACTCCGATAATGGCAGCTACCAGCAAAGCTACAATGACAACAAAGAAAAGGTAGTTGGATCGGTGGCTGGGCTGAGGTTGCTGAAGGTGTTGCTCAATTAGCGCTACGTTTTGAGCGTTGGCTTTCCAGACCACATCAAACAGGTCGCCTATAGTGGGAACTGTTCCAGCCACGACTTCTAATAAGATATTGAAGGCCATGCGACTTAGTGTTGAAGTTGGAAGGCCAAAACGGTAAGCTTCAACCAAAATGTAAACTGACATCAGGCCAGTGAGTAAATCACCACCACCGGGTAATAGACCAATAATGGGGTCTAAGCCAATGCGGTAGTTGATGCCTGGAATGGTAATGGAGTTGTCGAGAAGACGGCTGAGATGGCGCACTCGTTTGAGCCGTTCTATGCGAGCAGGAGATAAGTGCTGGGGTAAGGGACGAGATTGGAACGACGGCATGGCACAAAAGCCGATAAAATCTGCTTTGAAGCATACAACGGCGATCGCCTAAAAGAATCTATCAATTGGCTAGCAATGTCTGTAGTTTTTTCAGTGATTGAGCAGCTTGAGGGGGGGCTAGTAGTTTCTTGCCAAGCGCCTTCAGACTCTCCATTATTTAATTCTGAGGTGATCGCTGCGATCGCTCAGGCGGCTGTTTTGCGGGGTGCGGTTGGGGTGCGAATTGACACGCCCACTCATGTGCAATCGGTACGTCAGCGCCTTGAAGTTCCTATTATTGGTTTGTGGAAGCAGCAAATGCCGGGTTATGAGGTGTACATTACACCTCAGTTTCTCCAGGCTGAGGCGATCGCAGTAGCCGGAGCCGATATTATTGCCATTGATGCAACTCAGCGCGATCGCCCCAATGGTGAAACCGTTGGTAGCTTGATAGAGCAGATTCATACCCAATTACACAAGCCTGTGATGGCAGATGTTGATACATTGGCAGCAGCAATGGCGGCGGCGGCGGCAGGGGCAGATTTGATCGGCACCACGCTGTATGGCTATACGACAGCGACCCAGCAAAAACATCCCCCCGGCTACGACTTACTGGCGCAGCTAGTTGAGAAACTGTCGGTGCCAGTGGTTTGTGAAGGGGGGGTGGCGTCTCCGGAGATGGCGGCTAAAGCTCTAAAGCTAGGTGCTTACTGTGTAGTGGTAGGGACAGCTATTACAGGCATTGATTTGCAGGTACAGGCTTACTGCAAAGCGATCGCTGAGTCGGCAAAAGATAGGTTGTAGATGAGTGCGATGCCCTTAAGCAATATATTTCGCCACCGTTTTTGGTTTAGGGGTGATCAGATCTGGCTAGCGCTAAGCTTGTTTGCCCTTGGAAAATTTGATTTGCCTCAATTTATGGACAACTGACTTCAGTAGCGTGACCGTTTTAAGGCAAAATCAGGGGAATGACTTTCCTGACTGAAAACATCTCAGGCTGAAAAGTAAGGTGATTGAAGCACAGGAGGCACTCTGAATGGGGCGGCGATCGCAGCGCCAATGGGCATGGCTGTTCACTTTTATATTTACGTTAACGCTGGTGGTCGGTATAGACTGGCGTGTGCCAGTGGCTGCTCAGTTCTCGACTGAAGCTCAGCCGACTGCTGAATTTATATTGCCTAGCGACACGAGCAGTCATTGGGCTAACCAGTGCATTCAGACATTAGCGCAATCGGGAACCCTGAGGACAGATCAATTTCCCAATGGTCGCTTTCGTCCGCATGACGGCATTACCTGGCGTGAGTTGATCAACTGGCTAACGGCAGCGCCAGTCGCTACCCCTGTACCCAAAGCGGTTGATACTGCGCTGAACCTAGATGATCCGGCCAATTTTTTATCGCACTATCCGCCGCAATATTTTGATTTGAATCGTCCGTTGTCGCGGGCAGAAGTGATTACAGCGATCGCGGCTTATCGCCATTATCCTTACTTGGGTAATGCTAACGCTACTCTTGCTGCCAATTTTGAGGACAGTGCCTCAATTCCAGACTTTGCTCGTGAGGCAGTGGCAGCGGCACTAGAGCAGCAAGCGATTGTTCTCTATCCAGCTTCGCGGCAGTTACAGCCCAATCAGTTGGCCAGTCGTGGAGAAGCCGCAGCTTTACTGTGTCAGACCAGTAGAGTACCGGGTTTGCTCAGTACGCTGCCGCCAGATGGGGTCGTAGCCCACCAGCTAGCGACCAGTGCTCCAGCTCCGGTTCAAGAAATTCGCGGTACCTGGCTAACCAACATCGACAGTGATGTGTTGTTTAGCCGCGATCGCTTGAGTGAAGCTATCAATACGTTGGCGGCTCTCAATTTCAATACAATTTATCCCACCATTTGGAACTGGGGGGATACGCTGTATCCCAGTGCGATTGCTGAGCAGTTTATTGGTCACAAACAAGGGCTGTATCCTTTTTCAGATGATCCGGTTGAAGATGGCCGTCTAGAAGCAACTCAGCGCGATCGCGATATGCTGCAAGAGGCAATTGACCTAGCGCATCCCCTGGGGTTAAAAGTGATTCCCTGGTTTGAGTTTGGCTTTATGGCACCAGCGGATTCTGAACTGGCGCGACGGCACCCCGACTGGCTAACTCAACGAGCAGATGGCAGCTTGGTTAAGGTGGAAGGTAACGATCGACGGGTTTGGCTAAATCCTTTTCACCCGGAGGTACAGCGTTTTGTGCTGCTGCTGGTAGATGAGGTCATGCGTCGATATCCGGTGGATGGCTTTCAGGTCGATGATCACATGGGTTTGCCTGTTGAATTTGGCTATGATCCGGTGACGATTGCCCTTTATAAGCAAGAACACAGTGGTAAAGCCCCACCTGAGGCGGCACAAGAGCCTGAATGGGTACGCTGGCGGGCTAGCAAAATTTCTGGCTTTATGGCAGAAGTGGCGCAGGTGGTTAGGGCACGGCGACCGGGAGCAATTGTTTCGGTTTCGCCTAATCCTTATCCGTTTTCCTATGGCAACTATTTGCAAGATTGGCCGACTTGGGTTGAACAAGGTTCTGTAGATGAACTGATTATTCAGCTCTATCGTGACAATCTCAATCGCTTTGTTTGGGAAATGAACAAAGCAACGGCGCAGGCTTCGCGGCGACGAATCCCAACGGCTGTTGGAATTTTGACTGGGTTGAAAGGCCGACCCACGCCAATGGGCTTGATTGACAGCCAGATTGAAGCTGTCCGCGATCGCCAGTTTGCCGGGATCTCGTTCTTCTTCTACGAAACTCTTTTGAATATGAATCAGGAAGCGCCTCAAGAACGGCAAGCTGCTTTTACCGGGCTTTTCCCCAATAGAGCGCTTCGCCCTGAGCCGATCGGGGTTTAGTCATCAGGGATTTAGCAGACGGCAGTTCTCAAGCGATCGCCTCTATGGCTCTTGAAGGGTCTCAACGTTTGGGGCTACAGCGATAATCTCTTAAGTGAATGAGCCATGCCGCCGCTGCCTGATAGACAGGATAGCGGCGGCTGGGGCTGCGGTGCTTAATCTAGCTGACAGCGTTTGGTGAGAATCACCATGACTTCGTTGGGGCGTCCGGTGGATAATGGACGGCTCCAGTCGTTCGGTTCGGCGTAGTTTTTCAGATGTAGGCGATGAATCTCTTGCCGCACGCAGGGCAAGGCACCCAACATCACTAGCCGCACGTTTTCGCCGTTGCTTTCACCCGCTGGGTTGCCTGTGGGAAGGGCAGTCGCGGGAATTAGGCGATCGCTATCACGAGTTTCTTGAAACATGGAAGTGTACTCCTTTTTGGGTTTGAGTCTGGGAGGAGGAAGGGCAGAAATTAAAAGGTAGAAGTCAGAACGCAGAAGTTAAGCAAATGTCAGATGCAAAGCATCCTGCATTTCACCGTGCCTGCTTTATCCTTCGGCCTTCTCCTTGACCCAGAACCCAAAAACCAGCCACCCCGACAAATTGCAATGCAAATCGGGGTGGCTGGCGGTACACTGTACCACTAGGCAACCGACTGCTTACTCAGTTGGGGGCTTAGCTCTCTAGGCGGTGTTGTCAGCACCTCTAGGGAGCGCTAGTTTTTGAGTCCTGTGTATGTGAAAAAGCTGTAACGGTTCAAACGCTACAGCTTAATGGCTGAGTGTAGGGCATTAGGCGATCGCAGTCAATAGTAATGTGATTGTGAGTGTTGAGTTTAGTTGCATAGGGCAGCTTGCCCACAGAGATAGCAAACAAACCTT
>NZ_JBQLZL010000102.1:0-44562 GCF_052168255.1 Almyronema sp.
TGCATACGTTTCGTCAGTCTCATCTGTACCTTTCTTTTGAAGAATTGGTATAACGGCAGTCAGACAGCCGCAGACAGCAGGAAAGCGGTGCTGCCTGCGACTTTCTGCCATTTAAGGGTTTTAGGTCTAGTAGCCAGCGTTAGAACAAAAAATAGCGCTGTGCCATTGGCAGCACTTCGGCGGGTTCGCAGGTCAGCAGTTCGCCGTCGGCGCGAACTTCGTAGGTTTCGGGGTCAACCTGCATTTGGGGCGTTGCCGCATTGAGCTTCATATCGGCTTTGCTGAGATTGCGGCAGTTTGACACCGCCACCGCTGGTTTTGCCAAGCCAATTTGCTCAGCGACGCCAGCTTCTGCGGCTGCTTGCGACACAAAAGTTAAAGAAGTTGCGGCGATCGCGCCACCATAGTTACCAAACATCGGTCGCATGTGGACGGGTTGGGGGGTGGGGATGCTGGCATTGGGGTCGCCCATTTGCGCCCAAGCGATGAGGCCACCTTTGATCACAATGTCGGGCTTGACGCCAAAGAAAGCAGGCTTCCACAGGCAAATATCCGCCAGCTTACCCGCTTCTAAAGAACCCACATGGTCGGCAATACCGTGGGTAATGGCTGGGTTAATGGTGTACTTGGCAATGTAGCGCTTCGCCCGGTAATTGTCATTGCGATCGCTGTCTTCGCTCAACGACCCACGCTGCACCTTCATTTTGTGAGCCGTTTGCCAGGTACGAATAATTACTTCGCCCACTCGCCCCATCGCCTGCGAGTCAGAAGCAATCATGCTGAAGGCTCCCAAGTCATGCAAGATATCTTCAGCAGCAATGGTTTCGCGGCGAATGCGAGACTCGGCAAAAGCAACATCTTCGGCAATGCTGGGGCTAAGGTGGTGACACACCATAAGCATGTCAAGGTGTTCGTCTAGGGTGTTGCGGGTGTAAGGCCGAGTGGGGTTAGTAGACGAAGGCAGCACATTAGCTTCACCGCAAACTTTGATAATGTCAGGCGCATGGCCGCCTCCGGCACCTTCGGTGTGATAGGTGTGAATTACCCGATTTTTGAAAGCTGCGATCGTATCTTCGACAAAGCCCGCTTCGTTGAGCGTATCGGTGTGAATCGCCACTTGAATGTCAAACTCGTCAGCCACGGCCAAACAAGTATCAATCACTGCTGGCGTTGTGCCCCAGTCTTCATGCAGCTTCAGCCCCATAACGCCAGCCTGCACCTGCTCGGCTAGGGCTGCTGGTTTGGCGCTATTACCCTTACCCAAAAAACCCAGATTCATCGGGAAGGCATCTACCGCTTGCAGCATTCGCCAGATATTCCAAGCGCCAGGGGTGCAGGTAGTGGCGTTGGTGCCTGTGGCTGGCCCAGTGCCGCCGCCAATCATTGTGGTAATGCCAGAGGCGATCGCGGTTTCGATCTGCTGCGGACAGATGAGATGAATGTGAGAGTCAATGCCCCCCGCAGTAACGATCAGCCCCTCTCCGGCCACAATTTCGGTGGCTGGGCCGATGATGATATCCACCCGGTCTTGAATGTAGGGATTGCCCGCTTTGCCAATTTTGGCGATTTTGCCATCTTTAATGCCAATGTCGGCTTTGACGATGCCCCACCAGTCGAGAATCAGCGCGTTGGTAATCACCATATCCACCGCGCCCTCGGCTCGCGTCATCGGTGACTGACCCATGCCATCGCGAATGACTTTGCCGCCGCCAAACTTGACTTCGTCGCCGTAGGTGGTGTAGTCCTGCTCGACTTCGATGATGAGTTCGGTGTCGGCTAAGCGAATGCGATCGCCCACGGTCGGCCCAAACGTCTCAGCATAGGCGCGGCGATCCATGCGATAACTCATGCAGCACTCCTTAATCTTTGCGAATCTTTGCGGGTGGGGTAGCCGGAATCACTCTAGGGCAAGCTTTTACAGCAAGTGGTCACACGGCTTACATTCCGCCTTATTCTAAGGGCGATCGCGCTGTTCTCAGCCGATTACTCAATTTTTTAAACCTTTAGGTTCCTTATCTAGCTGGCCGTCTTTGCACCCGGTAACGGGTTTGGGCAATTACCGTTTTGGGGCAGATGAGCGAAAATTGAGCACCACAGGTTCGGCGGCGGCTGGCTCAGGGGCGTAGTCCCCTTCCGACTCCCCCAACCGGGAACCGTGCCGCCCTCGTCCGTGAGATTCGTTTTGGGCCAGCGGCACCTCAATGACAAACATGGCACCCTGACCGGGTGCTGAAACGCAACGCAGCTCGCCACCGTGTTGATCAACGGCAATTTGATAGCTAATTGAAAGCCCCAACCCGGTTCCTTTGCCAATGTCTTTGGTGGTGAAGAAAGGATCAAACAGCTTTTGCTGCGCCTCTAGGGGAATGCCCGTGCCGTTGTCGGCAATGTAAATTGCCACTCGCTCGTTGCCAGTCATCTGCGTGCGAATGCGAATGCTGGGCTGTTTTTCCGGCGGGTGTTCGGCCTGAGTTTGAGTTTGAGTTTCTATCGGACGCCAGCGAGTTTCTTCTAAAGCGTCAATGGCGTTGGAAATTAGGTTCATAAAGACCTGATTGAGCTGGCTGGGATAGCACTCAACCATGGGTAAGTCACCGTACTCTTTGATCACCTCGATCGCCCGTTGTGCCCCATTGGCTTTCAGACGGTTTTGCAAAATCATCAGTGTGCTGTCTAGCCCTTGATGAATATCAACCCACTTCAGCTCGGCTTCGCTGTGGTGTGAAAATGTTTTGAGCGATCGCACAATTTCGCAAATCCGAGCCGCCCCAACATCCATTGAGGTAATGAGCTTAGGGAAATCTTCAGCAATAAACTCCAGGTTGATTTCTTCAATAGCAGCTTGCACTGCCGCTGGAGGGGCTGGTAGCGCGGCCTGATAATACTCAATTAAGTTCAACAGATCCGCCGCGTGGGAGCGGGCATGTTGCAAATTTCCATAAATAAAGCTCACCGGGTTGTTAATCTCATGGGCAATTCCGGCTACAAGCTGCCCCAGGCTAGACATTTTCTCCTGCTGAATCAGTTGCGCCTGGGTCCATTTGAGCTGTTCTAGCGTTTGTTGCAGTTCGCTGGCGCGTTCGCGTTCACGCGCTTCCGACTGGCGTAGAGCCGCTTCCACTGCTAGCCGCTCTCGCATTTCGCGCTGTAGTTGGAGGTTTTGCTCTTTTAGCTTGGTGGATTTGTCGAGAATTTGTAGCTGTAGCTGCTGAAAGCGAACTTGATGATTAACCCGGGCTAAAACCTCTTCAATTTGAAAAGGTTTGGTGATGTAGTCGGCACCGCCCACTTCAAAAGCTTTGAGCTTATTTTCGGTGTCGTGTAAGGCACTCAAAAAAATCACTGGAATATGCTGGGCTTCAGGCATTGCCTTAATTCGCTGGCAAACCTCAAAACCATCCATTTCTGGCATCATGATGTCTAGCAAAATCAAATCTGGCAGCACATCAATTGCCCGCAGCGCCATTTTGCCAGAAAGTACCCCTCTGACTAAATATCCGTGAGTTTTAAGCGCTTTAGACAAAAGCTTGACGTTGTTGGGTTTGTCATCCACAACCAAGATGTTGGCTAAAGCGGTTGAGCAATCAGGGGGAGTTAAGGGGGTTGGCGTTTTCATGGGTGAAAAATTTAAAGATTTTTTATCTACTGACTGGCTAAGAGACACGACTGGTTAAAAGCTGGGTGGTTTCTAAAATCGTTTCGTAGGCAAATTGCTCATCTAAAGTTTTAAGCGCCGTTCTTAAAGCTTGATGAGTAGCCGGAATTTGAGCGATCAAGTCGGCGATCGCCTCGCTATCGGCTAAACGAGCCGCCTGATGGAGCTGATCGATCCAAGGATCTGGCATATTTTTCAGTAGATGGGGGGTTAACCCGGTGGCGGTAGACTGAAGAGCAGAAACCGCTTGGGGCGGGGGCAGTTCTTGATAAAGATAGCGAATTCCTAAATGTTCGCTCATTTTTTCTAAAATCAGCCGCCGCTTTAGGGGTTTGTGCAAAACATCGTCACAGCCTGCTTCTAAGATACCTTGCTGGCTTTTGGTAAAGGCACTGGCTGTTAGAGCAATAATTTTGGTGTAAGGAATAGCCGGATGGACGGCAGCGGCTTGATCATCCGGGTTGATAAGTGCGTCGCTGTCGCTGGCAGCCGTCTCAGGTTGGATGGCGTTTTTGGGGGGCTGCTGCGCTTGTTGTTCTAGCTGCCGAATTCGTCGAGTGGCTTCATAGCCGTCCATCACAGGCATGCGCATGTCCATCCAAATAAGGTGGGGTTGCCAGCTTTGCCAAACTTCAACGGCTTCTTCACCGTTGCTAACTTCTCGGGGTTGCAGGCCAATGTTTTTGAGCAGTTGCACCAAGAGTAAGCGGCTGAGGCGATCGTCTTCTACCACCAAGATGCGGTAGGGCTGCTGATGGGGCGCTAGCTGCACAGCAATGGGGTTAGCCTGCGGATGAGGAGCTAGCAGCGGCATTACGGGTTCTGCGTAGATATAAAAGCAAAAGGTTGTGCCTTCTCCTGGGTGGCTACAAACCGAAATTTGGCCTGCCATCAGCTCGACAAAATGTTTGCAAATGGTCAGTCCTAAGCCAGTGCCTTCGGTGGCGTGGCGACGATGCCGCCCTTGCTTAAAAGCGTCAAATAGGCGATCCATATCTGGGGGAGCAATGCCGGGGCCCGTATCGCTGACTTCAAACCACAGCTTTTGCTGCTTGGTCGCTGCGGTTGAATCGATCGCTTCGGCCCAAGCCCTGAGGGTAATTTGACCTTGGTCGGTAAATTTGACGGCGTTGCCCAGCAGGTTGAGCAAAATTTGACGTAGCTTACGCTGATCGGTACTGATGCGGCGCGGCAAAGTGGGCGATCGCTCTAAAATCAGCTTCAGCCCAGCAGCTTCAGCTTTGAGCTGTAGCATTTTTTCCAGCGTTTCGAGAAGTTCAAACAGGTCGAACTGGCTGATATCTAGATTGGCTTTACCCGCTTCGATTTTGGCCATATCCAGCACGTCGTTGATCAAATCGAGCAGGTGCCCACCGCTGGCGTTAATAATGTCAAGCTGCGATCGCTGTTCAGGATTGAGCGAACTATCCTGACTCATCAGCTGAGTAAAACCCAGGATGGCGTTGAGCGGGGTGCGCAATTCGTGGCTCATGTGGGCGAGAAACTGCGATTTTGCCTGGTTCGCCACTTCGGCTTTCGTTTGAGCCTGCTTAGTGGTTTCAATCTGCACCTGAATCTGGGACGCCATGGATAAAAACGTGCTGGCTAAGCGACCAATTTCGTCGTCTCCTTGTGGCAGCTTAGATTGCTTCACAGAATGGCCTGCGGCTACCTCCCGCATACCTTCAGCCAATTGGCGCAGGCGGCTAATTAGCTGCTGAGCGCTTTGTACCTGATAGATGACAAACCCCAGCAGCACCGAAAAAGCAACGCTAAAAACGGTCACCGCTTGCAATTTAGACAGTTGTTGCTGCTGAATCAGGCGATCGGAGGTGGTTTCTAATAACTGGTTGACCACCTGCTGATTGTGAGCCAAGCTTGGCAGTATTCGATCAAACTGTAGAGCGCTGTCTGAAATGGCAAGCTCTAGCTCTACCGTATCGTTAATGAGCTGCTCTAGCAGGGTGTAGTAGCGGCTAATGTCGGTGAGCAAACTTTGCTGCAGATCGGCGGGTAAGTTTTTTTGCTGAACGGCTGTTTTTAGCTGGGTGGCCTGACTCAACAAGCGATCAGCCTGCTTCATGTTTAAGCTGACGCTGAAGTCTTGGCTGTAAAGCTGTAGCTGAGTAAACTCCAGCATTAGCTGTTGGTCAGAGACGGTGGCGAGCTGAGTTTTAATTTGCTGTTGTAAATCGGTGAGGGCAGTGATCAAGCCTGCAGTCTCGCCTAAGCCCATGCGCTGCTGAATTTTTAGCGTGTGCTGGACGGAGTTTTCGTAGCGTCTCAAGGTTCTCAGCAGCGCGGTGGTGTGGTCAGTTAAGGAAACGTTTTGGCTGGTTTCGATTAGGTGTTGGGCTAGATAGGCAATGGTTTGCAAACGCTGCTGAAATTGGGTAAATGCTGCTGGCTGGTGTTGACGGATAATGCCTGATTCTTCTTCTAGGCGGGCTGTAAGCAGTTCGCGCTCAAGGCGGGAAATTTTTTGCTGGACGTCGAGGAGATGGGCTTGCTGAGCCAGGATTTTGTTGGTGGTTGCTTTATCGCGAAAATCTAATAGCGCCAGGGCTGCTGTCACGCTGAGAGCAACAACGGCCAGTAAAGAAAACTGGCGGGCGAGTTTGACTCCTTTTCGTCTCATGAGCGCGATCGCCTCCCATACACAGTCCGAGTAGCCACCCTGTCAGCGTTTCAGTTGACAGATGCAATGAGGGTATAGTGTTGCTGCTCGTTGGGGTTCAACGCTGAGCAAAAAGCTAGACAGAACACTATTTTTAGGTTTCCTGGGGGGTGACTGGAGCATTGCTTGCTAAGGGGGGCTACCGCAGCTTTAGCTAAAGTCAGTTAGCTCAAATTGGCTAACTCCTCAGGCGACTTGTCTTTGATTTTGGGCCAGTTATTTTGAGCCTTAGCCAGGTTGCCAACCTCATCTTGCAAAAACTTGGCTTTAACTTCTTCATTTAAGAAAAGATAAAGCCTACCCTCATTTAGCAACCAAACCGTCGGATCGCCATCAAATTTTTTACTTAAAACAATCCCAAACGTACAGTAGCCGCCATTGGCTGGCGCGTAGGCTGCTGGCGAACTCATAAATAAGTCTCGATTTTGGGCGCTGGCAAAGTACCAAACTGCGCCTTCCCACTCAGCCGTAAACTGCTTAGATCCTAGAATCGCTTGGTCTTTGGCAAAATAAGCCACCGGGTCATATCCCCGCAGCGCTCGCCCTTGTTCGTCAATATTAAGATGTGGTAAAGCCTCAGGCTCAACCAGCGATGCGGGTAGGCTGGCAGGCGGGGTTGCAGGCATGGCTGACGGGCTTAAACCCCACATTGCCTGATTTGCACATCCCACCGTCAAGGCGGCTACAGAACCCACTGCCAGGGTTGAAAAAAAACGCAAAACCATTTGGGTGCTAAAGAAAGCGTGATTGTACTTGCAAGCCTAACCTTCAATTTCAGCTTTCCGTAAATGTACTGAATTTTCTGTCAATGAAGCCGCCTAAACCGACCTACTCAGTAAAAATTAGTACAAGTCTGCTGATGCTAGATGCCCCTGCCTGTCGAAGTTAGCGCTTATTCAGGCTTGACGATTTGCTGATTTAATTAACAAGAAATCGCCTGTCTTACGCTGATAGCAAACGTTTCGAGTATCCCTACCGACAATACTACGTGGGTCTTCAAACTTGAGGCTGTGCTTCAGTAGTTTCTACACTGAAGATTTACTTAACTAATTTGTTTAATAAATTTCCAGTAATTCGCGAGTCTGCCATTGGGCTGAAATTTTAACAACCCTTAGGCGGATACCAAATTCGCGCTCCCTGATCGGGTAGCCGCCAGCGCATCCAGCCTTCCTGGGTGCGGGCACCGGGTAAAAACTCGCAGCCGTCTACAGGTTGCGTCACTCGCACCCGCATCCAGTCGCCTTCAAACAATAAAGGAACGATAAAACTATCATTACCGACGGAACTGAGCAGCGGTTGAGTGGTATCAGGCTGCGATCGCAGTGCGTAAGCAGCTCCCTGATTACGAAAATACACCCAGCCCACTTCTAAAAATCGCTCCTCCCACATCTCTACCATCAGATCAATATCGCCCAAGTTGAGGTGAGACGTATGCGCCCAGACCGTTCCGGCGCTGCTGTACTGAAACCGAAACCACCCATCTGGCCGCACTTCGATCACGGGGAAGGAAAACAGGTCGTAAAAGGTGTGGAGCATGGTGAAAGAAGCATCTCGGCCAATGGCAATGGGTTCATAGCCGTTGGGCACTAGCCAACCATTGATAATCCAACCCCAGTGGCGACCTTCAGGAGATTCGTAGAGGGGAATGGCCACTTCACTGAGCCAGCCAGCCCCGCGAAGCGGACTCTCAACCCAGTCGCTGGTTTCAAAAAAGTCTAGATTGCGCGGGCGTAAGTGCCCCACGCCAATGTCTTGATCAGGTTCGGGGTAAAGTCCGACAATACCAGCCGCTTCAGGTTGAAAGGCACTGGGTAGCGTTTCGGGCAGAGGCGGGACGGCTGGATTGGTGGTTGTTTGGGCGATCGCACAAGACGTAGGGTCAGGAGACGAGGTCGTAGCCGCTTGGCAAGGAACGAGCTGAGGGGGGCGGGCAGCAGCCTCAACTTGAAGCAGCGAACCACCTGTCAGCGTGACCGATAGCATCAAGGTTCCTATCTGGCTAAAGGACTTTGCCCAACGGTCTAATTGCAAAAACATGGAACTGCGAGCCTTAGAAAATGAACGCTAAGAGAAAAACACTTTATTGTTATGTATCACTTAACACCTTTATGCGTACTAATCCCGGAGTATTCAGTGATTTTTTTGTAAAGCCTTCATGTTTCTAGAGTTTGCCCATATTGGCATAAATCCAACAAGGGACAGCGATCGCATTGCGGTTGGCGGTAATGACAACAGCGCTGCCCGTGCAACATCAAAACTTCATGATGATCGTAAACCTGCTGAGCAGACCAGTCATCGGGTAGCTGAGCCGCTAAAACAGCGTGGGCAGGGCCAACTGCCAGCTTTGGCGGAATTAGCCCCAGCCGCATTGCTACCCGATGATGATGACTATCTACAGGTAAAGCGCGTCGCCGCAGCGTGCTAAAGGCCAAAACCGCAGCGCTGGTTTTGGGGCCAACGCCGGGAATAGACTCTAGCCAAGCGCGGGCAGAAGCGACAGGCCAGTCTGCTAAAAAGTCGAGCGACAGCGGTTCCCCCCGGATTGCGGTTAAGTGCCTTAGCACCGCTTGCAGACGCGGCGCTTTTTGCTCTGGCCAGGTGCAGGGGGCGATCGCAGTTTGTACCTGCTCAAGCGGGGCATCGCGTACCGCTTCCCAGGTGGGTAAAACCTGCCGCAGTTGTCGATAGGCTTGGCCAGATTGGGCATTGCGCGTTCGGTGCGAGAGCAACGCCGAAATTAGCTCACTGAGCGGATCGAGGTGATGAAAATAGGGAATGGGACAACTGTAGAGGCCACACAGCCGCTGATGCACTTCAACCAGTTGGCTAGACGGCGAATGGGTAAGAAAATCGAGTTGCAAAGATGACTCACCCTCAACAAGACGGGCCTCTACTAGCCTAACGAAAACACCCCCCTTCTAGGGTAGATTGTCAATCGCCAGGGCTAGAAAACCGCTCAATGGCAGAAATAAGAATGGTTACAGCCTGATGGCAAAGACACCGGACTGCGCTGTGATCTAAAGTAGTTGGGGCGGCTGATCGTCCTGCGGGTAGTGTTCTAACTGAATTTGTTGAGCTAACGATTTTCTGATGAAAAGGTTGATTTTAGTAACGGTTGCCCTGCTGGGTCTGGCAAGTTTGCCTGCCAGTAGTCTGGCCCAATCAGAACCGACGGCGGCATCGCTAAACAATTGCCCGATTGATTTGACTAACCCCAGTGCGGTGCAGGCGCAGCGGGCGCTTAATGCTGCCAAAAACCTGGCTCGCCGAGCAGCCGAGCAGGCCAACGGTGGGCTGCAAACCTATCGAGCAGAGCGGGCTATGCATGGTTCTGTCACGGTAGAAACGTTGCCTTGTCAGCAAATTGGCCTGGAAACTTACCGCTTTGCCTTTCGAGGCGGTAGTCCGGTGGCCGTTGCCAGCGATGATTACTCGATCGTCAGCGTGGTACGGGTTGCGAACGGCATCGGCAGTGCAGTTGAGATTGATTTGGAATTTAATGGTTCGCTAGCGGCTTATCGCTCGTACCGAGCCGCCCACGCTGACCAAAATTTGCCAGCTTATTAAGACGATGGCTAAATTCTTTCTTTTGGCTAGCGCGATCGCAGGGGTAATTCAGTAAGGTGCAGGCAGCACTTTTGCCATCAACGATAGTTTGAGGGGCTGAGCTAGGTTAGCCCTATGAAGATGGCGATGTCAGCAGTGAAGCAGCCAAGGGAAACTAAATCGTGGTTTTAGGATTGGGTTTGGGCATTGCAGGCATCCTGATTTTGGTGAGCTTGCTCGTGCTGTATTTTCGCGGAGCCTTTCGACAGCATCCTAGCTATTCGCTCTCTCAGGTGCCGAGTCCGCAAGAGCGTCATTTTATAGAGGCGATCGCCAGCCTTTCTGACTCTATCGATCTGCCAGGGCAGATTACTCATTTTTGGGCAGATATTGCAACCATCCAGGCTGAACGGTTACAGGCCATTCGTAGCGCTCAGCGGTCGATTCAGTTTGAAACCTACATTATGACCCCTGGCCAGCGGGCTGATGACTTTGCCGCAGCGCTCATTCAGCAGGCCAAAAACGGCATCAGGATTCAGCTTGTAGTTGATAGCTTTGGGGCGCGATCGCTGTCGTCTCGCTACTGGCAAAAGCTGCGTTCAGCCGGGGTGGAAGTACGCTTTTTTAATGCATTTAGCTGGCGATCGCCGACTGACTTTTTGGCTCGCAATCATCGCAAACTGCTGATTATTGACCAAACAAAAGCTTTGGTGGGCGGCGCTGGCATTTCAGATATGTGGGATGGAGGAGAAAACGGCGAAATCAAACCTTGGTTAGACACTGAAGTGTGTATTCAAGGCCCGGTGCTGACACGGCTCAAAGGTTTATTTTTACAGCACTGGCTAGACGCCGGGGAGTCTGTCAATCTAGCGGATATTGGCTGGCAAATCGACTCTGCAACAGCTAATGAATCGTTGCTGGTAACTGCTGGCGAAGATCCCAGCTTTCGAGGATCTTCGATTCGCTCCTTAATTCAGCTCTATGCCCTTTCAGCCCGCCGCCGCCTATGGATTGCTAGTCCTTATTTACTCCCTGAGCAAAACACGCGGCAAATTTTAATTCAGGCGGCGCGGCAAGGCGTCAACGTGCGGATTTTGACAATGGGTTCTCTCAGCGATAAACCCTACGTTTATTACGCCTCACGAGAGCTATATGGTGAACTGCTGAGCAATGGAATTGAAATTTACGAATATCAGCCCAGCATGATGCACGCAAAGCTCATTTTGATTGACCAGGATTGGGTAAGTTTGGGGAGTGCCAATCTCGATCCGCGCAGCTTTTTTCATAACGATGAGCTAAACTTCTCAACAGCCCAACCTTTTGTGGTTAATCAGCTAGAGCAGCTTTTTTTGCAAGCCTTTACTAAAAGCAAATCTGTTAGTTTGGCAACCTGGCGATCGCGTCCGCTCGCCAAAAAGCTTTATGGTCGCTGTAGCTTATCTATTTACTGGCAACTTTGATCGCTTTTAGCAAAGCCTAGGCCAGCCCAATGGATTAACAAGCGGCTAAAACATTGAGACTAGATGTTGAACTAAAAGCAGGCAGCTTGATGACCCTTCTAGCAATTGTTTTAGCTGCATCTGCTTAAATACTGCTCAAGCAACTGAATGTGATAGAAGAATAGAAAACGGCGATCGCAGCTTACGACAAAAGAAATCAGGCTGTCCTGAAGTTCAAAGGCGTTGGGCTACTGGCGATCGCTAACCTGAAAACATTATTTGAAAAGCCCGAGAAAGATTAAACGCCGAATAGACCAAAAATATCCAGGAAATACTAATAAAAACCAGGTTAACGTAAAGCAGGGCGCTAAATCTTTGGGAGATTTTTTCCGCAATAAGATAAATAATCATTAAACTGCACCCACCCAAAAAGTACTGGTAAAGAGTCTGAAAGCCTAAATTCCATCCTCTCGCATATGCATTTTGAGGCGTGCCCGGTGTGCCAAAGATCCAGAGAAAAAGCATAGGTAAACAAAGCAGTGAAGTCACACGAATGATTCTAAAAGTCACTTTCTTAAAAAAGCTGATGCGGTCACCAAAATTGCTTTCACTCATTCATCTGCTCCTATTCTTTTTAGAGACTCCATTGATCAAAACGGGTGGCTAGCTGCAATATTTTTTCTCATAAATATAGCGAGAGCTATCAAAGTTGAGACACTTCAATGGCTATAAGCTACCCACAGAAAAGCTTTCCTTTTATTCTCTGCTTTTAGCTATCATTCATGGTTGGTATTGGATGCCAATTTTAGCCAGAAAACGGTTGTTAGAAACTGGAGAGATAACCTAAATGATTTTTTTCAAGCGGTTAGCTAAAGCAACGGTGAATAAACTTGGCTACGAAATCAGCAGAAAAAGAGCAGGTATACCAGGCGTCTCCTTTGCCTCTGAACCTTTTGAAGCTCAGCGCCAGATCCTCAGTAGTTTAAACAAGACAGACATTTCTATTTTTGACATCGGTGCTCACAAAGGTCGAACCGTTGAAACATATCGCGCCAAATTTCCTACATCAGAAATTTACTGCTTTGAGCCGTTTCCAGATTCAGTCGTTGAACTACAAAAACAGTTTTCTGCCGACTCAAAAATACATGTCGTGTCAAAGGCCGTTGCTCAAGCAAAAGGAACAACCACATTTTATGTCAATGGATTTGATGCCACCCATTCACTTTTGCCTAGACCTCAATCTGAAAGAAGATACTATCCTAAGCTAGCGAAGACTAAGCACACTATCAAAGTAGAGACTATAGATCTAGATTCATTTGTCCAGGAAAACAACATTGGCACAATAGATATATTGAAATTTGATATTCAAGGTGGTGAACTCAAAGCTTTGCAAGGGGCAACCTCAATTTTGAACACAGGTAATGTTTCGCTGATATACATAGAAATTATGTTTATCGCCCATTACGAAAATTCTCCTCTTTTTCACGAAATTTGGTCGTTTCTTTCTAAATTTGGCTATTCTGTTTTTGATGTTTATGACTTATACAGAGCGAAAAACGGCCAAATTCGCTATGGAGATGCCCTCTTTGTCAATCAAAACATAAGAAATAATATTATTAACCAATGTGATGAAGAACCTTAGGATTTAAGAGGCTTTGCTTAAGCGGGTATTTGAAAAACCAATGGTTGTGACTTTAGGCACTCATCAATCTCCCCTAGCTCTGCTTGAAAAGAGAGGATAAAAATCCCCCTTTTTAAGGGGGATTTAAGGGGGAGCTAAACTGTTTTGCTACGCAGCAAATACCTTTTCAAACATCCTCTAACCTATTCGTAGGTTGCTAAAATTTGCTCTTTCAGCTTGTCTGGTACCGGATCGAGGTGGTCGTACTTCCAGTTGAAGAAGCCTACTCCCATCGTCAGCGATCGCAGTTCTAAAATCAGCGTTTGCAGTTCCGCCTCTGGGATATACCCCGATACACAATCCCAACCGCGCCACTTGGCCTTCGCCTCATAGCCTAAAATCTGACCCCGTCGGCCGCTAATTAGCTTCAACACGTTAGAGGTAAATGTGTTGGGCACCGAAATTTCCACCGTGGCAATTGGCTCTAGCAGCGTTGGTTCACACGCCTGCAATCCTTCCTGCATAGCAATTCGAGCCGCCTGCTTAAACGCTTGCTCAGAACTATCTACCGCATGGTAAGAGCCGTTGGTTAGCACCACCTCAACATCCACCACCGGAAAACCCAGCGGCCCATGACTGAGGTATTCACGTACCCCCATTTCAACACTAGGAATATATTGTTTGGGGACGACTCCACCCACAATTTTGTCGCTAAAGCTAAAGCCTACCCCCCGGTCTAGCGGTTGAATATCGAGGTAGACATCGCCAAACTGACCATGACCGCCCGTCTGGTGCTTGTAGCGGCCATGAATAGCCGACTTTGCCCGCCGAATTGTTTCTTTGTAGGGTACTCGCGGCGGATGGGTACTCATTGGCAGGTTGTATTTACGCTTGAGCCGATCCAGAGCAATCTTCAGGTGCATTTCGCCCTGACCCCAAAGAATTACTTCATGGGTGTCGCCGTGCTGCTCCCACACTAAGGACGGGTCTTCTTCTAGCAGCTTGTTTAGGGCACTGCTGAGCTTAACCTCGTCGCTGCGATTTTCTGGGGCGATCGCCAGCGCATACACCGGATCTAAGCGTTCGGCCTGAGGAAGTGCTACTTCGGGCTGACCATTGTTGAGCGTCAGGGTATCACCCGTTTGCGCCTTTTCTAAACGCGCGATCGCAACAATTGAGCCAGCGTTTGCCGTCATTAGGCTTTGTTGCTGCTGCCCCATCAAATGATAAATTCCGCCTAGGCGTTCACCGTTGAGGCTCTCGCCGTCTTGAAGAGAACCTTGCCAAATTCGCACCAGCGAAAGCTTGCCGCCTTGCGGCGTGTAGTAGGTTTTGAGCACCTGGGCTAGCACAGTGTCGGCGGCAGCATCGAGTCCGCGCCGCTGAGCCGTAACTTCTGGTTCAGGGGCTTCTTTCACCAAAGCATCTAAAAGCGGGCGTACCCCATAGTCTTGATTGGCCACGCCAAACAGCACTGGCACAATCAAATCGGCTCCTAGCTCCATTTTCAGGTCTTGAACAATTTCTTCTTGCGGCGGCTCAATTTCTTCAATTAGTTCTTCGAGCAAATGGTCGTCAAAGTCGGCGAGTGCTTCTAGCATTTCGGTACGAGCGGCCTTTTCTTCTGCTTGTAGCGACGCAGGCAGCGGTACCGGATCCGCCGGGGCACCCGAATGATAGTGATAGGCTTGCTCGCTCACGAGGTCAATAAAGCCGACGAGATCATGTTTTTGCCGAATAGGATATTGGTGCGGCACGATCGGTCGGCTTGAGACGGTTTTAAGCGCATTGAGAATATCTCGATAGCTGGCCGTGGCGCGATCCATCTTGTTGATCAAAATCCAGTGGGGAATTTCCCACTCGTCTAAAAACTGAAACAAGGATGAAAGCGTCAATACCCTCGTAGGGTCGGCTTCGCAGACTACAACGGCGGCATCCACGCCAATCAGGGCATTGTAAGTTTCTTGTGGCAGTTCCACCGATCCAGGACAGTCTAAAAACGTAAAACGAATGCCGCCGTACTCAGTACTAGCGGCATTAATTTCTACACTCATTTGGCGATCGCGGGCTTCTGGCGTTCCATCCCCGACTGTATTACAATCTTCGACCCTACCTTTGCGTGAGATTGCTCCAGTGACATGAAGCAAGCTTTCTAGCAAAGTCGTTTTACCGCTAGAATAAGGACCCACAATCGCCACGTTTCGTGAGCCCGATAATGCTTTCTGGGTCATAATTCGCCCCTTATATTACTAAGAAACAAAAAGCAGAAGCTATCTCGCTCTTTGCAGCGCGATCGCCTCAATCGAGAGACTTTGTTGTGATCCCGATTTGCTTTAGCCTCAGATTAACCTGTTCATAACCTGGAAGTTTAGACAGTTTGGAAAAGTTTATCAGGCTAAGAAAAGTAAGGCCATCTTGCGGTTTATAACGTAAAGTCTCTGTTTAGAAATACGCCTGAAAAAGCTTAAACTTATCGCTACGACCCGATGGCGGTAAAAATTTGTGTCTGTGCTTTGGCTTTGAATGAGAAGATAAGTAGACTAAAACGCAAGTCAGTCGTTATGTCATTTTCTGCTACCGAACCTCACAGCCCAGAAACGCCCCTCCACCCCATTTTTGACAGTTCTCGCTACCGCCAGTTAGAAGCGTGGTTAGGAGAAGCCTCGTTGGTGGGCAATACGCCTTTTTTTACTAAAGACCCGTTTCCCTGGGCGAATGAGTTAGAAGCCAACTGGAAAACCATTCGGCAAGAACTCGACCAGGTTCTACAGTACGTCAATGCGCTGCCCAATTTTCAAGACATCATGCCGCGCCAGCAGCGCATCAGCCCCACAGACGGCTGGAAAACTTACTATTTTTGTGCCTTCGGCTTTGTCGCCACTCAAAACTGCCAGCAGTGCCCCGAAACCTGGCAGATGCTGCAAAAAATTCCGGGACTAAAGGTTGCTTTTTTCTCAATTTTGGCTCCAGGCAAACACATTCTGGAGCATCGAGGCAAGCACAAGGGTTTGATTCGCTATCATTTGGGGCTAATTGTGCCAGAACCACAAAGCGAATGTGGTATTCGCGTGGGCAATCAGGTAGCTCACTGGCAAGAAGGTCAAAGCTTAATTTTTGACGATACTTATTACCACGAAGCCTGGAATCACACGGATGGCTACCGCGTCGTTCTCTTTTTAGATATTGCTCGCCCTTTTCGCTGGCCTCTCTCCTGGGTGAACAGTCTCATCGCTCGCCTGTTGGTTGTCTCGCCTTTGGTCAAGCAGGCTAAAGCTAACTACGCCCATTGGGAAAAGCAGTTTGAAAAAGCCCTACAGTAAGTTGCTTGAGGCTGTCAACCTAGCCGCCAAGGTCACTGTCGGCTGGTTGACGGTTGTTGATTGCATGCCACCTGAGCCTGGGGTTAACCAGGTTAATGAGCAGACACGCCCAGGCATAGCCCCCGGCTACGATCGCACGTAGGAGTTAGAAGCCAAAATGCAGGGTTCAACGGAACAGTTAGCCTATTCATCTCAGCCAGTTTGGGCGATCGCCTCGCCAGTTTCGGTCGTTGTGCCTATCTATAACGAGGTTGAAAGCTTACCAATGCTGGTTGAGGCGCTTCAGCAAGCGCTACAGACAGTGCAAACTTATGAAATTATTTGTGTAGACGATGGCTCTACCGACGGTTCGGCTGAATGGCTACAGCAATATGCCCGCGATCGCCCTCACTTTAGAGCCATTTTGCTGCGCCGCAACTACGGCCAAACGGCTGCCCTAGCAGCAGGGTTCAACTATGCCGAGGGCGAATACATCATTACCCTAGACGGCGATTTGCAAAATGACCCGACTGACATTCCCCAACTGCTTTTCAAGCTCGAAGAAGGCTATGACCTGGTTAGTGGCTGGCGTCAACATCGGCAAGATCACCAGCTGACTCGTCTCCTGCCGTCTAAAATTGCTAACTGGTTAATTAGCCGGGTTACGGGAGTTGAGCTACACGACTATGGCTGTTCGCTCAAAGCCTATCGAGCCGAAATTTTACGCGACATGCACCTCTATGGCGAACTGCATCGCTTTTTGCCTGCCCTGGCGTTCATTGAAGGAGCCAGAATTACCGAAATGCCTGTCAACCATCACGCTCGTCGTTTTGGCCAAAGCAAGTATGGCTTAGGGCGAACGCTGCGGGTGGTGACGGATTTGTTTACGATCTACTTCATGAAGCGATTTTTGACTCGCCCCATGCATGTGTTTGGTTCATTTGGCTTGGTGTCGATGCTGGCGGGGTTGGTCATTAGTTTTCACTTGGCCTGGGTTAAGTTTTTAGGCCAGCAAGATATTGGCGATCGCCCGCTGATGTTTTTAGCGATTGTGCTATTTCTCACCGGAATTCAGCTTTTTAGCTTTGGCCTCTTGGCTGAACTAGTAATGCGGACTTATCACGAATCGCAGCAGCGCCCCATTTATCGGGTGCGCGAGGTCATCGGTCGCCAGCGCCAGTCGGCAACTAAGCCCACTCCTTAGGCAGAGACAGCCCTCAACACCTGCTCAATTCTGGCAAGCTGAGACTGAACCAAAGCTTCGTCTTCAGGGTGAATAGCCTTGAGCAAAGTCACCCGCCAGCTAACAGACTTTTGCAGTTCTTCTAGCTCTTGGCCGACTTGATCAATTTTGTGGCTATCTTTGGCGGCGATCGCAGCGGTTAGGGTAGCTTCTAGCTCAGCCTGTTCTCGTTGTAGCAAAGCTTGGGCGGCTTGTAGCTGGCCTGCTACGCCCCCCGCCTTCACCACGCAAAAAACTTCCATCAAATGACGATACTGCTGCCCCAGCGTCGTGGCTGTCGTCTCGGTTGACGGCTGCGGCATTTGAGAGTTTTCTAGGCGCTGCTGCCACCAGCCTAAAATTTGCTCTAGCCCTTCTGAGGTCAAGCGAGGCGCTGGTTCCCCCGTTGGCTCTAAATTGGTGTTCACAGAAAGCAACCCAAAACGTCAGTCCTTACCGCCAATTTATTAAAATTTATTGAGAGATGCAATCATTAAACCCCTATGGCTACGGCTAAAGACACCTTGTTTGAGCGCTTTTTAGCGCCTGTGTTTAACCTTCTGCTCGATCGCGAAGCCCTGTTGCACTACCGCAACCAGGTTGATTGGGAGCAAGAACGCGATCGCCTGCAAAATCCAGCCCTGACTTATCCGGCCTATTATCAACAGCAAAATTTTCACGGCATTCAAGGCGGCTACCTGACGGCTGATGCTGCCGTCACCTACGACCCCATCACCCAGTACGTATTACCCCCCCACGAAACCTGGGTTAGGCAGGCTTTAGTCGAGCGAATTGAAACAAAACCACGGCGCATTTTAGATTTGGGTTGCGGTACGGGATCGACCACGCTACTGCTCAAGCAAGCCTTTCCGCAGGCTGACGTTATCGGTTTAGATCTCTCGCCTTACATGCTGAAGGTGGCCGAAGACAAAGCCCAGCAGCAAGCCTTAGATATTAGTTTTGTTCACGCTCCGGCTGAAGCTACAGGCTTTGCCGCAGCTAGCTTTGACCTGGTAACAGCCAGCCTCCTTTTTCACGAAACGCCGCCTGAAGTCTCCCAGCGGATTTTGCAAGAAGCCTTTCGATTGCTGACTACCGGGGGAGAAGTGATCATTCTCGATGGCAGTCAGGCCACGCTCAGACAAGCCACCTGGCTGATGGATATTTTTGAAGAACCCTACATTCAAGCCTACGCTCAGCACAGCCTTGATGCTTGGTTAGGAGCCGCAGGCTTTGGCGCTGTCCGTAGTGAAACCGTTTGGTGGGTGCATCAGGTCAGCCGGGGGGTGAAGCCGATTGTGGGTCAATCTGCTGATGAAGTCATGGCTAATGCTGCCTTTTTAGACTTAGACGCCGCAGTCGGTGGCGTAGCTTAAGCGGCAGGAGATAAGGATTCAGGCCGTTAGCCCTACCTGACGGCTTAATTATCCGTTAATCTAGCTTCATTCAGGACGTAGCGATTTCAATGCCCCTCAAAGCCGTTTTATTTGATTTCAATGGCGTCATTCTTAAAGATGAAGCCGTTCATCAAAAGCTGATTCAAGAACTGCTAATCGCTGAAAATATGCGACCCAATCCGGCAGAATATGCCGAGTTGTGCTTAGGGCGTAGCGATCGCGCCTGTTTGACGGCACTTTTTTCCAAACGGGGTCGCGTTGTTACCCCCGCCTATCTCGATCGCCTAATCGACCAAAAATCGACCGCTTATTTGCAGCAATTAAACGCGATCGAAAAGCTACCTTTGTTTCCGGGCGTTGACGACCTTATCTTCAAGGTGCGGGCAGCCCAGCTCAAACTGGCAATTGTTTCAGGGGCACAGCGGCGTGAAATTGAAACCGTGCTGCAACGGGCTAACCTGGCTGAGCACTTTGCCGTGATTGTCGCTGGAGACGACTTGACCACCGCCGCCAGCAAACCTCAGCCCGATGGTTATCAACTTGCCGTTACCCGATTAAATGAAGCTTTTCCAGGCTTATCTTTAACCGCTGCTGACTGTTTAGCGATCGAAGACTCATTTGCAGGCATTGAAGCCGCCAAGCGGGCAGGCATGCGGGTTGTTGGCGTTGCCCACACTTATCCCTTTCGGATGATGCACCGACGAGCCAACTGGGCGGTTGATTATCTCTTTGAAGTGGACTTAGACTACATTCGCGGCATCTACGACCCCGCTTTGGCCTTGCCGACCCTCGATTAATAATTCAATAAAAATACAGCCTAGTTTTCTATAGATAAAACTTCATCGCTATAGAAACAATACAAAGGCTGCCCAGTTTCGTCAGCATAGGTTTCTGCAGTGTCTGGGTCATACAAATAAACCAAAACTTCTGCCTTGCAGCTCAACACACCCTCAAAGATGATCTCTGCTACAAGGCCATAGCAGTAGCGCTGTGAAGTGGCTGCATTGGGGTAAAAAGGCTGCTTCAGGCGCACTACATCGCCTACGTTCATGCCTCTTCATTCGACGGCAAACCTAGCTGCTTTTTCTTGCGCTTTAGCGATTTCCAAGCAAGCTTAACTTCTTGATACGCTTCTTGAGGAGAAAGCTTGCCCGCTGTTTGCAGATTAAAAATATAGCTAACTCGCTGTGAAAAGACCTGTAGTTCGGCGTCGAAAGCAATGTTCTCAGAGGTCGGCGGGCCGTAATAGCGAGAGCGGGGAAACAGAAAATCAGAAGTGTTCATTTGCTAACTAGAAGTGTAAAAGTGTTTTCTTAACCTGATCTTAACCTTGAGGTCGAATTAAGTCAGTAGTTGCGCGAAAAATATATCTTTGACCAGAGTTTCGTTTGCTAAATTACCCAACTGCTGCCTGGTTCGCCCCCGCTAAGTACGGCAAGTCTACATTCCCTGACAAAATAAGCTTTGGCAATCTATCGCTCTCTATTAAGCGGAAATGAAAGCTCGATGCTGCGTCGGTTGAAATGACTTCAATACGTTCAAATTTTCTCGCGTCATGGCAAAGCGCTATGAACGTAGTCATAAGAGTTGAGAGACTTCAATGATTGCAAACTGCTGACAGAAAGTTTTCTTTCTGCCTTTAGCAGTACAAACCTTTGGTGTCTTAAAGAGTCTAACCAGCGCTAGAAGGTAGATATCGCGTTTACCCAGCCAAGGCTGAAGACGAGTGGGCTGACGCCAAACATTCCTGCTCAACTTTTGTAACAAAGTCGCGGATAATTGCGGCGCAGCCCGCCGGATTGACCTGCAAAATTAAATGAGGGCCTTCTACCTGTTTGACCTCAATTTGAGGCGCAATTCGCTTGAGCGCCATGACAGCGCGGGTTGGAATCAGACGGTCGTGTGTCGCTTGAATATAATAGCAAGGCACATCAATTTCGTAAGTATTTTGTTTGAGCAAGCTCACTGCATACATGCGATTGGCAATCACTTGAGGATTGACCTGCTCAAGCGCCTCACGAAAGCTTTCAAACAAGTCATCAATCGCGTTTGCACCTAAAAAGAACAGCTTAACTAAACATTTAGGCAACGGTAGCCGAAACAGCAACGCTAGCGGTAAAAACTGCACTGTTTTTAACAGCAAGGGGCGGGGCTTTTCGATAAAGGTGGCACAAAAGATAATGCCTCGAATGTTGTTAAGTTCTCTCTCTAAGAGCTTGATCGGCAACGGCCCCGAAAAAGACTCGGCTAAAAGCACAACGTTGGGCTTGTCAGCGATCCGCTGCATGACTAAATCCGCCAGTTCGTCATAAGACAAAATTTCGTTGGTTGGGTAATCAACCACTTCGGTTTTTAGCTCTGGTGGTAGCTCATCCAACAAAGGCTGAAACAGCCAACCCGTTGCATCCATGCCGGGGAGTAAAACCAGTTCTAAAGAGGGGGTCGAGGTCATCAAAATCTTTTAACGTGCGCCGCTAGCCTACCAGTAGCAGACTATAGATAGATAAATCACCGACAATCGATAGACTTTGAGGGGCAAAGGGTTAGCTAGCGATCGCTTCGGCCATGTCAGCCGTCGAGCCAACCGCCTGATAGAGCGTATCTCGCTGTTGATAGGGTCTATCGATAGCGGCGATCGCCGTCTGTAAATCGCTGACTGCCATGCATGTACCGCCTTTAGCCCCAGCCATTGTGGTAATGTGCTCTTCCATCAGCGTGCCCCCAATGTCATTACAGCCCCACTGCAAAGCTGTCGTCGCTCCTGCTAGCCCTAGCTTGACCCAGCTCGGCTGATGGTTTTTAATCCAGTTGCCCAAATAAATTCGAGCCACCGCCGTTAGCAGCAGCACATCAGCTAAAACGGGCTGGTCACGTCCGACGCGCCGCCGCAAAGGTTTAGGAGCTTCTTGGCCAACAAAAGGCAGCAAGATAAATTCGGTTATGCCGGGATAACCCTGAGCCAGCGATCGCTGCTGAAGTTGTCTCAGTTGCTCAAAATGGCTGATCTGCTGCTGAGGTGTTTCAATATGCCCAGATAGCATCGTACTGGTCGTGGGCAACCCAGCGGCATGAGCCAGACTGACAATTTCTAGCCAGGTGGCGCTGCTGATCTTTTCGGGGCACAGCACTTTACGGACAGCGTCGTCTAAAACCTCAGCCGCCGTTCCAGGTAGCGAACCGACGCCTGCCGCTTGCAGGGCTGCAATGACCTGGCGGTAAGAAAGCCCATCTTGGCGGGCAATAAACTGGACTTCTTGGGGCGAGAAGGCGTGCAGATGAAGCTGCGGAAAGGCTTGTTTGATGGTTTGAACCAGCTTGACGTAATATTTAAGGCTGCTACCTGCGATCGTAGCGTCAGGGTTTAGCCCCCCCTGCATACAAATTTCAGTGGCTCCTTGCTGTACGGCATCCGCCGTTTTGGCTAAAATTTGCTCCCATTCTAGCCAGTAAGCACCTGATTGATTGGCATCGCGGCGAAAGGCACAAAAGCTACAGTGCTGTTCGCAAATATTGGTGTAGTTGATATTGCGGTTGATGACATAGGTGACCACTTCACCCACTTGTTGCTGTCTCAAGGCATCAGCCGTTTGGCGAATAGCTGCGATCGCGGCAGGTGTTTGCTGTTGCAGTAACGTGATCCCCGCCTGCACCGAAATATCCTGTCCGGCTAACGCCTGATTAAGAATTTGTTGAACGTTCATGGTTATGAGGGGTTTCTATCTATTGTGACAGGCTTTAGAAAAACACTGGGTCATTTTCAAACACCTACCTTTCATCAGGCCAATGAAAACCAATCCCGTTTGCAAGTCGCGTCCTCCTCTACATCTCATCACGCCTTTTACAAAAGCAGCGTGAACCGTACAGGTCATAAACAAAACGGAGACTCAGTAGAAATTAGCAGGCCGCAACTAGCATTTCTAGAAAGGCTGGTTGTTCCGCGTAGGGCTAGCGATAAGACGCAGACGTTTTTAAAGGGCGACCTGATAGAAAACTTTTGCTCTAAAACTTTTAATCTATGCGATCGCTGATGTCTTACATTGTTTTAGAGAATGTTTGAAAAGATATCTGCTGCGTAGCAAAATGGCTTAGATCCCCCTAAATCTCCCTTAAAAAAGGGGACTTCCCAGCATAGTAAAACGGTTTAGATCCGCCTAAATCCTTCTTGGAAAGGGGAACTTCCCAGCCGATCCGCCTCGTTTTAAGAGGGCTAAGGGGGGATCGATGAGTACCTAAAATCATAACCATTGGCTTTTTAAACACCCTCTTGGAGCGCCAGACCTTTAGAGCAGCGATCGCGATTTTTCAGAAATTAGAGTTAGCTAAAAGTAGCTTTGGCGAGAGAGTTTTTATGATTTTGGTACGACTTGGGGTTGAAGGGTCGGTAATAGTTTTCAAACGTTTTTTTGATTGCTTGAGTGAAAGCGACCTACCACAAAATCTCGTTTTTGCTGATGCTTGGTTTTGCGGCCTGTCACTCGTCTGCGCCACAGGCGAAAGCTAGAAGGCTTCATTTCTCGCCGCATTAGCGCAATCACCTGTTTCTCCAGCAAGCCAAACTGAGTTTCAATCGCGCTGAATGGCGTACGATCTTCCCAGGCCATCTCAACGACACGATCGATCACATGCGGTTCTAGCTGAGGTAGCTTCATAGTTCTTAACAAATAGCGCTATTAGCTATGCTAGAACGATTTCTCGGCTGTTGGGGGCTGCTCAGCAGAAAGTTTTGGCCGTTGATAGAGCAAGTTTCTGAGAATTAACATGACCTTTTTTCAGACAGATGCGGCGTTACAAGCTGCCGCTAACGAAGTCTTGGCAGCAACCTGGGCTAAATTTTCGGGGCTAGCGCAAAACCAAATCGCTCTCACCTGGCTTGTTTACGATCCGCCCGTCATGGTCAATACTGGCGGAGCCATCAGTCCCGATACTTTTTGGCAGTATCAACCACGCGGCGTCGCTTACCGAGGAGTAGAGCTGATCTATCCTGCCAGCGTTGTCAAGCTGTTTTATCTGGTAGCCGTACATGAGTGGTTAGAGCAGGGCATGATTGCCTCTTCTGCTGAGCTAGAGCGAGCTATGCAAGACATGATTGTAGACTCTAGCAACGATGCCACTAGCTTGGTCGTCGATGTTTTGACCGGAACCACCAGTGGCCCAGAACTGCCCAACGGCCCGTTTGCAACCTGGCAGCAGCAGCGAAATCTGGTTAATCGCTACTTGCGATCGCTCCAGTGGCCTGAACTAGACACGGTTAACGTTAATCAAAAAACCTGGTGTGATGGCCCCTACGGGCGAGAACGGGTATTTTTGGGAGAAGCTTGGGAAAATCGCAATATGTTAACCACCAATGCCGTTGCGCGTTTGGTTCACAGCATTATCGGTGGCGTTTCAGTGACCTCAGAGCGATCGCAGCAGATGATGCGCCTGATGCAGCGCCAGCTTGATCCGCAAGTTTTAGCAGTCGATCCCGAAAATCAGGTTGTCGGCTTTTTGGGGGCAGGCGTTCCCACCACAGCCCGCGTCTGGTCTAAAGCGGGTTTAACCAGCAAAGTTCGCCACGACGTAGCCTACATCGAAAGCGCTGGGCGATCGCCTTACTTACTGGTGGTCTTTACTGAAGGCAAAGCCCATAGCCAAAATGAGGCCATTTTGCCGTTTGTCTCTCAGCAAGTCTGGCAAGCCACGGAAACCCTATCAAAAGCTGCCTCCTAAATGGGCTAGCGGCAATTTTGTCGTGCGATCGCAAGCCTGCACACCTTCCGATTCGGAAAGGAAGTGGTAGAATCGCTGACAATTCCTTACATTATGGGGTGAAGCAGCTACCGCCTGAGGTGAAGACTGCTTGAAATAATGTGAGCCTAGTCACTACTAGCGCTCTGGGTCATTGGTGTTGAGTGATCACAAACAGTTTTTGAGGAGTGAACGAAAACATGGTTTCTATCCAGCGCATTTCTTTGTTGACGGGCATGGTGTCTGTCGTCGCGATCGCAGCTACCCTACCAGCCGCCGCCGCGGTGATGACGGAGCAAGTGGAAACTCAAACAGCCACCTTCACTGCGCCAACCGAGTCTGATCAGCTCATGGCTCAAGTAATGCTCCCTGAAAAGGCCACCGTTGCCACTAGCGAAACCCCATTAACAGCCGAAATCGACGCCGTAGCTACCATTGCGCCTGTAGCTGCAGAAGTTAACCTTGCTGAAGTTGAAATCATCGAAACGGCTCCCGTTTTAGCAGATGCAACCGACGAGTCAGTTTCTACCTCTGCAGCCACGCTGTTGTCAGCTTCTGAAGCAGAGATTGCACTCACTAACTCAGCTCAGCCTACCGCTGAACCGACTGACAACGCTCAAATTGCTCAAGTCACCCGGCCACTCTATCGAGGTGTCGCGCCTTTTTATCTGGGCATTGGTGGCAACATTGGCGTCGGCGATGATGATGCATCGGCCGTGGGCGATTTTGCCTTTGCCGTTATCAGCAAAGTTTCGCTTGGCCCCCGGTTTGCAGTTCGGCCTTCGCTGTTGGTTAGCGAAGAAGACGTTTCCCTCGCGGTACCGCTGACCTACAACATTAACCCCATCCAGGCACAAAATTTCACCCTGGCTCCCTTTGTCGGTGCTGGCGTTGACATTGCGTTTGATGGCGATGCCGCTTTGCTGCTCAATGGCGGCGTAGACATCCCCTTATCTCGCCAATTTACCTTCAACAGTCAAGCTAACTTCCGCGTTACCGATGACTTCTCAGCCGGGATAATCTTAGGCGTTGCCTATAACGTGCCAGTTTTCTTTGAGTAATCGGTTGCTTAGCCAACTAGCAGTCGATTTTGCTGGGCTTGGGCTGGCTGCAGCTAGCTGTAGCCGCCAGCGTTGAGACAATTCAATTGCTCAAAGCCGCTGGCAGAAAAGCTTTCGTTCTGCCCTCAGCCTTCTGCTTTTAGCTATAACAACGATACCCATTTCGCTTAGAGGTGCTGCTCAGCACCTCTTTTGTTTTGGGCACGTTTAGGGCTGAATAGGTCTAGGGTGCGAACGATGACGGTAACTACGGCGGACTGGCAGCAGGTACAAACAATGTTTGCCCAAATCTGGGGTTATTCCCAGTTTCGGCCACCGCAAGCAGAAATTATTGCAGCCCTGATCAAACAACAAGATGCGCTGGTCATTCTGCCGACTGGGGGAGGTAAGTCTCTTTGTTTTCAGTTGCCTGCCTTATTGCAAACGGGGTTGACGCTGGTAGTCTCACCGTTGGTTGCTTTGATGGAAAATCAGGTAGAAGAACTGCAACAGCGATCGCTAGCGGCAGCAGCCCTACACGGAGAGCTATCTTCACAGCAGCGGCGGCAAATTTTAAGCGCCTTAGAGCGGCAGCAATTGCGTTTGCTCTATCTCTCTGCCGAAACCCTGCTTAGCCCAGCCGTTTGGCAGCGTCTTTGTCAGCCCCACCTCAAAATCAACGGTCTGATTTTAGACGAAGCCCATTGCTTGGTGCAGTGGGGCGAAACCTTTCGTCCGGCTTACCGCCGCCTTGGGGCTGTACGGCCAGCGTTGCTACAGCATAAACCGCCTAGAACGCGGCTAGCGATCGCCGCTTTTACGGCCACTGCCGATCCCACCGCTCAGCGTATTCTCAAAACCGTTTTACAGCTAGATCACCCGCAAGTGGTGCGACTCAGCCCCTATCGAGCTAACCTGCATCTGTCTGTACAGCAGGTGTGGACGCCGCGCGGACGGCGACAGGCTTTACAAGCCTATTTAAAGCCGCGATCGCAGCAAGCCGGGTTAGTGTACGTTCGCACCCGCCGCGACAGCGAAACGCTGGCTCACTGGCTCAAGGCTCAAGGCTACGCCACCGAGGCTTACCACGCTGGACTTAGTCCCCGCGATCGTCGCCGCCTAGAAGCCGATTGGATTAGCGATCGCCTCCAGTTTGTCGTTTGCACCAATGCTTTTGGTATGGGCATTAACAAACCTAATGTCCGCTGGGTTCTCCATTTTCAGGCACCCTGTTTGCTATCAGAATATATTCAAGAAGTTGGACGAGCCGGACGCGACGGTCAACCCGCCGCCGCCATGACGCTCGTGAGTGAACCCACGGGCTGGCTTGATCCCTCAGATAAGCAGCGATCGCAGTTTTTTGCCGCCCAAGCGCAAAAGCTACAGCAGCAAGCGCAAACGTTAGGCAAACAAATTCCGCCTGAAGGCTCGGTACAAGCGGTTCAGACACAACATAAAAACGGAGCGATCGCCCTTTCCTATCTACACAGCCTCGGCCAACTCGACTGGCTCGATCCGTTTCACTATCGCTTGCGCACCCCAACCCCAACCCCGGCCAAAAACCTGGCAAACGACGCTTGCCCGACCCAAATGCACCAGTACTTGCATAGCCGTCACTGTCGCTGGCAGCTTTTGTTAGCCGCGTTTGGATTTCGGCAGGAAGCTGAGCGGATGGGGCACTGTGGCCATTGCGATCGCTGCAAGCGATCGCGGGTTTAAGCTTGCTCAGTATAAGCTTGCTCAGTCAATGAAAACAGTTTGCGTTCCCGCCAATAAACTGTCCTGAGGACAGTCCTGTGGATTTTCTTTAAGACAGTCCTGTGGACTGTCCTCAGGACATGCTAAAGTATAGAGGAAAGACTGAAGGGTTGAGGGAGAGTCGCCTCCACTGGTAGGTTTAACTCCCGCTGGCGAACAAAAGCCAGAACGGCTAACAGTCCATCACCTAAAAGTTAGGTGATGCCAGTGCTAACATCGCTAACACTCACATCACCCTCAAAAGCAAAACCACTCTCAAAAGAGATACTCGAACACCAAACACATAGATACCAACCGACCAGCATGGGGGTGCTGGTCTTTTTATTTTAAAGGATAGTGCCGTTTTAGACGAGATGCTTCAGCGAGCTATGCCTAGCGCCGCTTTGAAACTCGCCAAGCTGCTTCACCCCCCGAACGATAGCCCACCCGGGTAAAGACAAAGCCTGCATCTGTAAAGCGATCGCCATACTGACTGACCTCACGCGGATCTAGCTGCAAAAGCTGAGCCACTTCTGAAGTTCTAATTTCCCACCCGTTGCGAGCTGCCGCCTCTAACGCCTTATAACAAGCCAGTGGATCAACGTCTTGCGAAGGTCGTAGCCGAGCGGCCATTTCTGCCGCAATTTTCGAAACTAGATCCAAAATATTGTCTGGCTGTAGCGTAGACAGTCCTGAGGACTCTGCGGTCACGTCGTCTTCGGCAGGTTTCAGACCGCGCATTTCTAAAAATTCTGCCATCGTCCCCCCCCGCTGGATGAAGGCATGAACTTCATCTAACAGTCTGAGCTGCTGAGCATTTACATAGGCTCGGTTGCCCACTTTGATAGTGACAATGCCCAAGTCTTTAAGTCGCTTGTAAACAGCGCTTCTCGCTAAGCTGTAGCGATCTATCAGGTCATTGACAGGTATTCTATCGATCTCGCCGTTGCCCATGCCCCTATACCCTGGACAGTCCTCAGGATAGTCTCTGCTATCCCTTACATTCTATGTCCTCTGGACTGTCCGTAGGATAATCTTTAGTGAAGTTAGCGAAACTATCCGCTGGACTGTCTGCAGGATAGTAATCGCTTAGCCAACTGTATGTCTTAAAGACTATCCTCAGGACTGTTTGGTTATCACAATGCTTACTTACAGCATCGGTTTATTGGCAACAGCCGTCTTTTCAATTACCGGGGTGCTGGCGGCGGCACGGCGAGAAATGGATATTTTTAGCATTGTTGTGATTGGTGTGGTCACCGCTTTAGGGGGTGGCACCATTCGCGACATGCTGATGGATGCGCCAGTCTTTTGGCTGAGAAATACGCTCTACCTCTGGATTGCGATCGCAGCGGCGCTGCTGACGTTTTTTGGGGCGCGGCTGTTCCACACTACCTATCGGCTTTTGCTCTATTTCGATGCCTTAGGGGTAACCTTGTTTAGCTTACAAGCTTTGCACAAAGCCTTAGCGCTCAAGTTTACGGCTCCTGTCGCGATCGCTATGGCCGTGTTAACAGGCATAGGCGGCGGCTTAATACGCGATGTTTTAACTGGCAAACCGACCTTGCTGCTGTCGCGAGAACTCTACGCTACGCCGATTCTGCTGGGGTGTTCGCTTTATGCTCTGTTGCTCGGCTGTTTTCCTGACTTTCACCGCAGCGACTGGATTGCCTTTGCGCTCATTTTTGGCGTTCGCGCCGCCGCCATTCATTGGAAGCTGGCAATGCCGCATTGGTTAACATTTCGATGTTAGTGGGGAAAGCCAGATATAGCGTCAGTGCTGGAACATTTAAGATTTATAACGCTAGATATGATCTAAGATCGTCACTCATAGAATGGCAATCTCAGGTCATTGCCGCCACTTCAGCGCCACTCCTACTTTTGGTTATTTCTTTAAAGGCTATCTCATGGTTCAAGAACTCTCCCGCCCCCGTCCTGAAGGCTCCCTGCCTGAGGCATCCCCAACCGCTTATCCGGTGTTTTATCGCACCTACAGCCGCAAGCACGAAACTGCCGAGGGCAGTCGGGAGACGTGGGAGCAGGTGTGCGATCGCACCCTCGGAGGTCTAATTGAGCTAGGGCAGCTAACCACCGCCGAGGCCGAACTCATTGGCCGGATGCAACGTCAACTCAAAGCTCTGCCTTCAGGTCGCTGGCTATGGGTCGGCGGCACAGAGTGGAGCAAGCAACCCGAAAACTTTTCAGGCGCTTACAACTGCACCAGCACCAACGTTACCGACTGGCATGCTTTTGGCCTGATGATGGATCTAGCGATGATGGGTTGTGGCACAGGTGCCGTACTAGAGCCAAAGTACATTAACCAACTCCCTGCTGTTCGCAATCGTCTAAACGTCACCATGAAAGGTGAGATCGGGGCTACACCTGCTAAAGAGCGATCGCAAGTGACAGTTGTTACCGTTGACGGTAGCCAAGTTGAAATTCGAGTCGGCGATAGCCGCCGAGGTTGGGTGAAGTCTTATCAAACAATTTTGGAGCTATCGACGGATGATCGCTTTGCGGGTGAAGTTGAAATCAGCGTCGATCTTAGCGATGTGCGTCCGGCTGGAGAAAAGCTGAAAGGGTTTGGTGGGGTGGCAAACCCGGTGAAGCTGCCCGGTTTGTACAATCGCTGCGCCAATATTTTGAACAAAGCCCTGGGGCGGCAGCTTAACTCAGTCGAGTGCTGTTTGCTGATTGACGAAGCCGCTGCTTGCGTAGTAGCAGGCAACATCCGCAGGTCTGCGGGGATGCGTCAGTTTGATAGTGAAGATACGCTAGCAGCCAGTGCCAAAGACAATCTCTGGCAGCAAGACGACAACGGTAACTGGCGCATTGATCCAGAACGCGATGCGCTGCGGATGGCAAATCATACCCGCGTTTACCACCACAAACCCTCCCTTACAGAAGTCACCGCTGCAGTACGAAAACAGTTTTACTCCGGCGAAGGGGCGATTCAGTGGGCCGGAGAAGCTGAGCGTCGGGCACAGGGCAAAAATCGCTATGGGTTAAATCCGTGTGGAGAAATTATTGGCCAAAATTTCCACTGCAACTTAGCAGAGATCCATCTGAACCAAATTGCTCCAGAAAATTTATCTGAGCAGGAAGCGGCTTTTAAGGCTGGAGCTTTGGCTGTAGCGGCGCTGCTGAATCACCAGTTTGAAGAACCCCGCTATCAGCAATCGCGGCTAGAAGACCCGATTGTAGGGGTTTCGTTTACCGGACTGTTTGACTTTTTTGTGCAAGCTTTCGGCGTAGACTGGCTGCGCTGGTGGGAAGCTGGACGACCCGATACAGTGCCAGGATTGTCGTTTAAGCAAAAAGAAGCCGAATACCTCAGCCGTTGGAAAGAAATTGTCCATCAGACGGTGTGGGACTACTGCGATCGCCACCAGATCAAGCGTCCCAACCGCTGCACGACGGTTCAGCCTGCGGGCACCAAGTCGCTGTTGACAGGGGCCTCTCCCGGCTGGCACCCGCCCAAAGCACAACGCTTTATCCGCCGCATTACCTTCCGCAAGCACGATCCAGTGGCGATGGCTTGTATTGACTATGGTTACTCGGTTGTGCCGTCTCAGTCTGATAAAGACGAAAACGGCAACCTGCTGCACGATCCGTTTGATCCGCGCTGTACTGAATGGCTGGTAGAGTTGCCTGTAGAAGTGTCGTGGGCCAACTTGCCAGGAGCCGACGAAATTGCCATTGAGCAGTTTTCGGCGCTGGCTCAGTTTGATTTTTATATGCAAGTGCAAAAGCACTACACGGCACACAATACTTCAGCCACTGTAGAACTGCGAGAAGCTGAAATTGAAGCCCTAGCCCAGCGGATTTACGACGCTATTCAAAATGACGAGGGCTATATTTCAGCAGCGCTATTGGCTCGGTTTGACGACCTCCAAACTTTCCCCCGTCTACCGTTTGAGCCAATTAGCAAAGAAGCGTATGTCGCTAGGGTGCAGCAGGTGCGCGATCGCCGGGGTACTGATAACTTTCATCAGGCGCTTTCGCGTTATGACTTGGGTGATCTGATCGAGGCGGGGCCTGCTGGGTGCGATTCTGACAAGTGTATGCTGCCAGAAGCAAAGCCAGAATAGCTTTCGGCTTTAGCCTTGAATCAACTGCTCCCAGGTTTTATAGCGATCGCTACTAGCTTTGAGCGGCTCAAATGGCTGCAAGCCACTGGCAGAAGGAAAACCTTTTTGCCTTTGGCTGCCTATGGTGCTAGCGGTGCGATCGCCATAGCGCCATTAATCGCCATAGCGCCATTAATAGAGAATTGCGATCGGTGCAATTGCGCCTACAACTCAAATCAGGAGGATCAGCTACCCTGAATCAGGGTGATCGTTTTCTATCCAGCATGGTGTCTGATTCGACTTTTTCTGAGGTGAATCCGTTTCGACGGTTCAAAGTCCGCTACGTCTTGCTACGGCTCGTCATTGGCATGGCGATCGCGCTGATGGTTGTTGCCGCTGTGTTAGCCATCTGGTTGCCTTTTTCCTTTTTAGAGGCACTCGACTTACAGACGATCGAAGATTATTCCTTTTGGCTCAGCCAGCTTTACTTAGTTGGCATTACCAGTGCTGGCTTGCTCTTTGTTCTACCGGGCTGCCGTAAGCATCAAATTCGCATCAGACAACTGATTGGGCCGATCGCCCCTGATTTACCCTGGCGGCTAACGCTGGGGCTAGCGATCGCTTCACAATTTTGTCTGATGGGGTTTTATCGCTTGGGCAACGCTTTGCTCACTTACTGGGCACCTGAGTTTGTGACAGCGGCTGTTAATGCCAACGCCAATGCGTTTGTGAGCGCTTTGGCGGCAAGTGATTCCCCCCTTTTATTTATCAGCTTTGTTTTATTGCTCAGTCTATATGGCAATACTTTTGCCAAATTTTTGATTTTTGGTTTGGTGCTACACCGCTGGAGCTATAAATGGGGGCTAATGTGGGCGATCGCCGTCAATGTTGGTATAGCGGCTCTGGCTAATTTCACCTCACCGGGGCTAGCCATGAGTGCGATCGCTTTTGGCCTGGTTGAGATTTTGCTGTATCTCAAGTTTCAAAGCTTAGCCTTGCCTATTGCCCATGCTTTTGTTGCTGCGGCGCTTGGCTACGGTCTAGCCTTCTTAAACAATGGCCTGACCGTGTCTAGCATAGACCCCGTGAGTTATACGCTTGCAGACCTGCGATCGCAGGCTGGCCTTGGCTGCTTATACTTAGCCTTGGGGCTTCCTTGGCTGGTCGCTTTTATCTATCGCAACTGGCCTAGCCCAGCGACCAAACTGCCCTACTTTGCCAATGCCGAATGATTTATTTGCCCGTCACGTTTTTACTGTTTGCCTTATTGATTCTGCTGCTCCCTCTGATTTGGTTTGCGGTCACCGTTGATGTCATTGAGGTCGCCGTCGCGAAACTGGGTTTTTCACCTGATGTAGCCTTGGTGTTGTTGCTAGCAGTGCTGATTGGGGGAGCCATCAACATCCCGCTCTATCGGGTTAAAACAGAGACAACGCTGCCTCACGACTTTCAAAGTCTCTGGCTACAGCAGTTTATGGGTATTCCACTGCACCGAATTCAGCAGGAAACTATTGTTGCGATTAATCTTGGCGGTGGCGTCATTCCAGTAGGGTTAGCGATTTATCAACTGTGGCGCGTCAACTGGCTGTCAGCCGCCATGGTGACTGGGCTTGTCACCGTTGTCAGCTACTACGGCGCTAAAGTCGTACCCGGCATTGGCATTCAGATGAACCCGCTCATTGCCCCCCTTAGTGCGGCAACCGGAGCAATTTTGCTAGGTAATCCGGCAACCGCCCCTGCGATCGCCTTTGCTGGCGGCGTTTTAGGGACGTTGATTGGCGCAGATTTGCTTCACCTACCCGAAATCGAACGCATGTCTACGGGTATCCTCAGCATCGGTGGTGCTGGCGTTTTTGATGGCATTGCTTTATGTGGGCTGTTTGCCTTGCTGCTCACTTAAACCGCCCCTTTCAAGCCCAATTTCAGCCCCCATTTTCTGATTAAGCCCTAACGGGCAATTACCAAATCTATGCCCGCCCAATTGCCCCCATTTAATCGATTGTCAAATACTCACAATCATTAACGTATTCCCAACCATACTGGGTAATCGCCTCGCAAAGATAGGCGGCTTCAAAGTTGCTGCTAATGACCAGCGCCCCGGTCATGTCAGCCTGGGGTAATCTTGCCCCCCGAAAGTCAGTTTCTTCAATTCGGGCGTTGCGCAAGTTGGCCCGTGAGAGGTCGGCATCGGTCAATATCGCCCGCGTCAGGTCAGCCCCTTTGAGGTTGGCAGTGCTGAGATTGGCATACTGCAAGCTGGCGTTGCCAAAGTAAGCATTTTCTAAATTGGCGCCGCTAAAGTCAGCCCCATCTAGACGGCTGCGGTAGAAGTTAGCCCCCGCCAAATTGGCTCCACTCAAATTAACGCCGCTCAGGTTCAGCCGCCGCAGATCGATATTTTGCAGGTCGCACCCCGGACAACCGTTGTTTTCTATCAGTTGCCGTACCTGGCGTAAGGCTTCAACCTCGCTGGCGATCGCTGGCACTGAAACGCCGCCTAAACCTAAAAAAGCTGCTAAAAGAAAAGTGCCAATCATTTGTGGGCGATCGCGCTTCAAAGCTCTACTCCTAAACCAAACGCTGCTTAACTGACGGGGAGACTGATTTAAGTGTGCCCGATCAAAAACTGTCCAGACGCAGCTCTATTTTGCCTTGTTGTCGTGAAGAATTTCTACAAGGAAGATACGTGTGGGGATTAGATTCCTAAGATCTGTTTTGGACTTACCGATTGGAGCAAATTTCAAAGATTTTCATCCTCAAGTCAAGCAAGCATCCAAACGCGCTTGCTATCGGTTTAGGCTGATCAGTAGAAACAACCAATAGCTTCAAAACATTCACCAGAAAGACTGCAACAGCTAGATGCTTGATGACTTCCCTTCGCAATCGGGTGTGCATCTTGGGGCTGGCCTGCAGCATTGTTCAAATTCAAATGTAAGCAAGGATAAACGATGAAAACCTCCGTACGGCTGAAAGCAGCAGCCCTCGCAATTTCGGCAATGGGGCTTTTAGGTGGCATGGGCACCGCCTTTGCCCAAGACTTTGGCAGCACTGAAATCGATCAAGATGATCTGGTTGTAATTGCCGCACCGGGTTCCCGATTCATTCCCTATGAACTGTATGTCTACGAGCAAGTGACTGACGCTCGTCAGTGCTGGAGCGAGTCAGGCACCAACCCCGTTGAAGTCACGCCTTTACTGTTGACGTTTGACTTTACAGGCATTTGCAACCGAGCAGCCGATAGCAATGGCTATTCAATTCGCTTAGCAAACGCCGATCTCGGCCCTAGCTTTCGGTTACAGGTACGCGAACAAGGCGGTCAGCTCGTTCTCCAAGGCGTTTCTAATACCAGCGGCAGATTCACAATTGGGCGAGCCAACGGCGTTAGCAGCACAGGCTTTACCAAACTCATTCTCGATCCCGGTTGGCGGCTAACTAAACGCACCTATGAAGGCCGTACGCTCGGTCATTACTATTTCACCAACGAAATGACCTTGGCTCAAGTGCTTGCTGCCGAAGGCGAAGTCGTTACAACGCCGACACCGACACCGACACCGACACCGACGCCCACACCGACACCGCCGACGTTCCCGGATATTCAAGGTGATCTCTATGCCAGCCAGATTGAGCGAGCCACCGAAATTGGCTTTATTTCGGGCTTCCAGGATGGTACATTTGGCCCTCGGCAACCCGTAACGCGCGAACAAGCCGTTTCCATGTTGGTCGAAGCTTTGAGAATTCAGCTACCCAATGTTGATCTGGCTATCCCCAGCCAGGTTTCTACCGCACCTTTCCCTGATGTGGCCGCTAACCGCTGGAGTGCTGCCAAGATTCAATTTGCCAAGAACAATGGCATTGTCAGTGGTGATGTTGTGGGTACGTTCCGACCATCTGCCACCGTCTCTCGGGTAGAGCTGATGGCGATGATCCGGCGAGCAGCCGAGTTTCGGCGGCGGCAGTTGGGTCTTAGCCCCGATCTACCGTTGAACCAACAGCCCTTTGGCTTTACCGACATCAATGGTCACTGGGGCCAAAGCCTGATTAGCCTGATGTCAGCCCATTGTGGCATCGCCTCACCGCTCAACGAAACAGGCACCGCCTTTGCACCCAGTGCCCCAGCGCTGAGAAACTATGCATCCGCCGCGATTGTCCGCCTCTTTGACTGCGAAACACCGCAATCACCTTAGAGGACATTTGCAAAGATAGCTGCTGCGTAGCAAAACGGTTTAGATCCCCCAAATCCCCCTTAAAAAAGAGACTTCCGAGCCGATGCTCGCCTTTTCAAGGGGGGCTAGGGGGATCGATGAGTGCCTAAAATCACAACCATTGGCTTTTCAAGCACCCGCTTAGGATAGTCAAACGCTTTCGCCAGACTGATCGATCACAACAACCTGTCTGGCTGAGTAGACAGACAGCAACGGCGGGTGGGTTGAGCCTGTAGCGCGACTCACCCGCCGAATATTCTAGCTGTAGCCACAAGCGTTGAGACCCTTTAATGGCTGCAAGCCGCTGACAGAAAAGCTTTGTTGCTGCCCGCTGCTCTCACCTTTCTGCCTTTAGCTCTAGTAACGCTTAGCACAGACTGACTCAGGGGTTTTATATTGCCAAGTGGCTTCCACTTTCTCGGTCTGAAAGCCCCACTTTTTAGCGATCGCCAGTGAAACTTTGCCGTACTCATTGAGTATGCTTGAGACGGTGAGGGGAAAAGGTCGTGCTGCTATTGTGTTTTTTGCTGGGGTTAGGATTGGGGCTAAGCCTGCTACTTTGGTACCGGGCTTGGTATAGTTTGCAGCTAAAAACATGGTTGCAAAGAATTCAGGCCGATCAGGGAACCAACGGCATTTCTTACGCTGCTCAGCTTTCTAGCGCGATCGCTGACCAACGACGCACCATCACCCAGCTAGAGCAGCAACTACGCGCTTATCAACAGGTTTTACAAGAGGCTCCGATTGGCTACCTGCTGGTAGACGAAGAAAATCAGCTCCTTTGGTACAACGCTCAAGCTGCCCAACTTCTAGAGCTTGAAGTCCTCTGTTTAGACCGCGACCCCCAGCCCCGGCTGTTGTTAGAAGTGGTGCGTTCCTACGAACTCGATCAGCTCATTGAGCAAACTCGCCAGAGCCAGAAGCCTTGCTGTCAAGACTGGACGCTTTACTCGGCTCCGGCAGATCCGTTTGATCTGTCTGAGCGTCCGGCTTATCCCCTTAGAGGCTCCGCTCTGCCACTGCGCAAAGGGCAAATTGGCGTCTTTCTCGAAAATCGTCAAGAAGCGACTCGCCTAATTCAACAACGCGATCGCTGGATGTCAGATGTAGCCCACGAACTCAAAACTCCCCTAACCTCAATCCGCTTAGTCGCAGAAACCTTAAAAATGCGGGTAGAAGCTTCCCTACAGGGCTGGCTCGATCGCTTGCTGAACGAAACTATTCGTTTGAGCAATTTAGTTGAAGATCTACTCAACCTGAGCCGCCTAGAAGGGCCACACTTCACCGGACTCAACACTAAACCCCTCGATCTCGCCCAGCTCATTTTTTCGGCTTGGCAAAGTCTAGAACCTCTAGCCCGTATTAAGCACCTGCAAATTACCTACTTTGGCCCCGACAAACTGCTGATTGAGCTAGACGAATCATTGATCTATCGGGTACTGGTCAACTTACTAGATAACGCGATTAAATATAGTCCACCCCGGCAGCACATCCAGGTTTCTTTAAGTGTTTTTCCCCCCGCTGCCGCAGCCGGAGAGGCGGCTGGCTACGTGCGCTTAGAAATTATTGACGCTGGCCCTGGGTTCGTCGAACAGGATTTGCCCCACGTATTTGAACGATTTTATCGAGCCGACCCTGCCCGATCCCGTCCTCAAAGATCAGAGATGCCAGCCGATGCCACCCTCTTTAAAAAAGCATTTGGCAAAGGGGGAACTGGTTTAGGGTTAGCCATTGTTAGACAAATCATTGAAGCCCACCAGGGACGTGTGGAGGCGAATAATCATCCGGATACGGGGGGTGGATGGTTGAAGATTTGTTTACCTTATAGATTGCTGATTGCTCCGGTTTCTACAGGGCAATAGCGGACTTCCCTACTTGTAATCTTCTGTAATAACCTGCTTCAATAATGCCTGACGGCTTACAACGTTAGCTTAACTTTTACTCAGGCATGGAGGAGCGGTTACAGAAAATTTTGTCTCAGTGGGGAGTTGCGTCTCGCCGACAAGCAGAGCAGCTAATCCGCGAGGGACGCGTCATGCTCAATGGCGCGATCGCTGAACTGGGGCAAAGTGCTAATCCGCAAGTCGATCAAATTGCCGTCGATGGGTTAACTATTAAGCCAACCAATCGGCCTGATAACCACTACTTACTGCTGAATAAACCAGCAGGCGTAGTATCTACCTGCGAAGATCCGTGGGGTCGTCCAACGGTCTTAGACTTGCTCCCAGAAGATTGGCGGCAAGGGCAGGGCATTCACCCGGTCGGACGTTTAGACGCCGATTCTACCGGAGCGCTGCTGCTGACTAACGACGGTCAGTTCACTTACCAGCTAACGCATCCGCGCCACCAGGTAGCTAAAACCTACGAGGTGACGGTTGAGGGCCACCCCTCAGACCATCGCCTGCAGCAGTGGCGACAGGGTATAGTCCTATTAGGGCGAAAAACATTGCCCGCCCAGGTAACGGTGCTCAAACGGCTAGCACAAAATCGCACACTCCTGCGTGTGGTGCTAAGGGAAGGGCGTAATCGTCAGATTCGTCGCATAGCCGAGCAATTAGGCCATTCAGTAGTAGCGCTTAAACGCACTGCTATTGGTTCTATCCAACTCGGTAATCTACCCGCTGGCCAGTACCGTTTTTTAGCCGCACCCGAAGTAACTGTACTGACTCAATTTGAACCTTCGACAACCCTGATCTCGTCAAGTCATACGCCAGCTCGTTCCGCGTTGGACAGCTAGGCTCCTATGCTTCTGATGGTTAGCATATGAAGAAAAAAGCCCAAGACTTAGAACAAATACAGCGGGAGCAGCTAGCCGATATTGGCGGCTTTCTCAAGCAGTCGCGAGAGCAACAAGCGCTTTCGCTTGAGGAGTTAGCCAGCCGCACACTCATTCGCCGCAGTTTACTGGCCGCCATTGAGTCTGCTGATTTAGATCAGCTACCAGAGCCTATCTATGTACGAGGGCTGATCAAGCTGTATGCCAGCAAGCTAGGTCTTGACGGAGAAATGGTCGCCAGTCAATTTTTTCCTTATCCGCACCTGCGCAAAGCCCGTTCGTCTTGGCAAACCTCGGCTGCTGCTCAGTTGCGACCCTTCCATCTCTATGCCGTCTACGTTTTGGTGATGATTGCAGCCGTTAGTGGCCTTTCCTACGTGCTGCAGCGCAATACGCCCGAAGCAGCGACTTTGCCTGCTTTGGATCCTTTAGGCGAACAGACGACTGAGCCATCTTCCCCGACCAGCTCTAGTTCTGCAAATACTCGTTCAGCGGCGTCAGCACCGACTGAAACTGCATCGCCCTCATCTGATGAAGTCATTCAGGTCAAAGTGGTGTTGATTTCTCAATCTTGGATGCGGGTTGTCGTCGATGGCGAAACCCAGTTTGAAGGCATCATGAAAGAGGGTGAAAGTCAGCAGTGGAGTGCAGATGAGCAATTAACCGTTAGAGCAGGCAACGCAGGGGGGGTACTGGTTGCCTACAACGGTAAGCAAGCTGAGAAGCTAGGTGAACCTGGCATGGTTGCTGAGGTGACCTTCTCCAATGCTGAAGAAGTCAGCTTGAATAGTGCAGCCATTGCGCCGTAGAAGCTAAACCGCGTCTGAGTCGGTTTCGCCAGTGCGGATGCGGTAAACTTTTTCGACGGGTGAAACAAAAATTTTGCCGTCCCCAATTTGGCCTGTATTGGCTGCTGTCGCAATGGTCTCTAATACTTTGTCTAACTGATCGTCTTCAACGACAACTGTGAGGCAAAGCTTTTGGAGAAAGTCAACTGTGTACTTGGCTCCTCGGTAAACTTCTGTTTGTCCTTTTTGGCGACCAAAGCCTCTCACTTCAGAGAGCGTCATGCCAGAGACACCGACTTTCAGCAAGGCGGCTTTGACATCTTGCAGTTTAGCTGGCCGAATAATAGCGTCAATTTTTTTCAAAGTCCTAAGCTCCTAAATCAATGAATGGCAGTAGGTGTTGGCAACAGACCCTAAAATGTCAAAACTTGCCACACGTCTGTATATGTTGCTACAAAAAACGACCCCCTGCAACTGAAGTTCAAGGCAGGTTGAGGGCTTATCATAAGATGCCTGACGGCAAGTTTCGAGGTTTGTAAATCAATCAGTTACGTTTGGCTAAAGTATGAATATGCCGCTTTCTGCCTCGATAGCTGCGATCGCGACGACACCAGCGGGTGTGCAGCAGCTATTACCGCTGTGTCAAACCCGTCTTGCCGTCCTTTGGGTTTCCTCATCGCTGGTTGAACAACTGCCGTTTTCGTTGGCAGGGGTGACCTATCAAGTGTACCCAACCTCGCTCAGTCAGGCTTTGGCAGCCGCTTGGGCAGAGTATAGGGGGTTTGTTTTTTGTTTGGCCACTGGTGCTGTGGTGCGCTTGATTGCTCCTTTGCTCAAAGACAAAGCTACTGATCCGGCTGTTGTCGTTTTAGATGAGCAAGGCCAGTTTGCTGTTAGTGTGTTGGGCGCTCACCAAGCTGGCGGCGATCGCCTAACCCAAACCGTTGCCACCTGCACAGGGGCTATCCCCATCCTAACGGGAGCGGCGAATCGGCTGCAAATGCCAGGGGTCGATACCTGGGGACTGCCCTTTGGCTGGCAGCGCGGATCAGGCCATTGGACTCAGGTCAGCGCGGCGATCGCGGCAGAAAAGCCGGTACACATCATTCAAGAAGCTGGATCTCCGCTTTGGCAAAAGGGGCTACCCGCTGCCAACTCGTTTCAATTTGGCTGGCCTGAGTATACGGCTGAAATTCAAGAAACTCGCCCCGAACCTGCTGCCCGCGTTTGGATTAGCTCTATACAGCGACGTTTTTCAGCAGAGGCCGAAGTGGCCAAAGTGCAGTGGCATCCCCGCGTGCTATGGGTGGGGGTTGGCTGTGAGCGGGGAACTTCGCAGGTGCTGATTGAGGCGGCGATCGCCCAAGTCTGCCAAGCTCACCATCTGGCAGTGGCAGCAGTGGCAGGCGTAGCATCTATTGATCTCAAAGCGGATGAAGTGGGTTTAGTCCAAATCTGTCGCGATCGGCAGTGGCCGCTTCGCTGTTTTAGTGCGGCTGAGCTAAGTGCAGTAGAAGTGCCCACCCCTTCAGCGGTTGTCGCGGCAGCAGTGGGCACCCCTAGCGTGGCTGAGGCGGCTGCCCTGTTGGCAGCGAATCAGTTTTCTATCAACCCAGAAGCGGGTAGGACGGCTACTTTGAGGGTCACCAAGCAGGTGGTACGGCAAACCGAACAGACCGGAGCCGTCACCATTGCGATCGCGGAAGCCGAGCAAGAATATATTGGGCAACCCGGTCAGCTATGGCTAATCGGAACGGGGCCAGGAAGTTTAGATCAAATGACGCCTGCGGCTAAGGCCGCGATCGTCGGGGCAGATGTGGTGATTGGCTACGGTTTGTATGTAGATTTGATTCAACCTCTGCTGCGCCCCGGACAAGTGGTTGAAACCTCCCCCATTACCCAAGAGCGCCAGCGGGCAGAGCGGGCGATCGCCTTAGCCCAGTGGGGGTTGACGGTTGCCGTCATTTCATCCGGCGACTGCGGCATTTATGGCATGGCAGGGCTGGTGCTAGAGATGCTGCAAACTCAGGATTTAGCCGAACTCGCTCCACAGGTACAGGTTTTTCCGGGAATCACCGCTTTGCAAGCCGCCGCCGCCCGCGTCGGGGCACCGCTGATGCACGATTTTTGTGCCATTAGCCTGAGTGATTTGCTGACGCCTTGGCCTGTCATTGAAAAACGATTACAGGCCGCCGCCCAAGCTGATTTTGTCGTGGCTTTGTATAATCCCAAATCACAAAAACGGACAGAGCAAATCGCGATCGCCCAGCAGATCTTCCTGCAGCACCGTGACCCCAATACACCTGTAGCCCTCGTGCGATCGGCCTACCGCCCTGACGAATCAATCACACTGACAACGCTGGCTGAGTTTTTGACTCACGCCGTTGATATGCTGACGACTGTACTCATCGGCAACCAAAGCAGCCAACGCTATCGTTCCTGGATTGTGACTCCCAGAGGCTATTTAGGCAAGACTTCGTAGCAGCAAAGCTTATGCTCAGTTTGATTCGAGAGGACGATTCACCCGGATTAGTTTGCCCTCTAGCGCCGCAGCATTCAAAATAGCAGCGTGAATACGATTAGCAAGGCGTTGACGGTTTAAATCTTCAGTGCAGACGATGATCCCTGCATGAGTTGAATTTTGCTTATGGAGTCGAATGAAATCAGCTCGATTGACCGTTAAAACCGCTCGGCCACGACGACTCGCAAACTCTAAAACTTCTGTATCTGGAATCCGCTGATTGGCTTGCCCCGCTGCCTGTACAGTGAGAACATCGTGACCTAGCTCACCCAATAAAATGCTCACTTTTTTCGAGAAGCCTTCATCAGCGTATAGTTTTGCCATAGCTAAGCTGCTGCTTGACGCTGAATTGCCGCCTCAATTTCATCAGGACAGGCTTCTGCATAAAGCCAAGCATTTGCCAAATCTTGAGCTGTTAACCCTGGATAGTCTTCTAGCAAATCTACTTCAGTTGCTCCTTGACGGCGCAAACTCACCAGTAACCAAACAGGAATCCGGGTTTGGCGTATGCAGGCATCGCCTCCCATCACGCCAGATGTTTTTTCAATGCCAATCCAAGTACCACTGAGGCTAGCAACCAAGACTTGAATCATCTGAGCTTTTTCTGCGGCAGACAGGGCAAGTAATTGCATTTGTAATTGTTGAAGGGTCATGATTGAGACATTTAGAAGCGATTGCCAGATAGGGCTAAAGGTAGGGGGCTGAGGGCAGAAAGAAGAACGGCTTTTCGGTTAGAGGCTTTTGGTGACTGGCGTGTCTTGACTCTGATGACTACAGCTATATCTTTACAAACAGAATAAAGTACGAGTTATCTAGCTAGCCAAAATTTCAACTTTTAGAAATTCCCAACGTTACCACTAAAGGCAGATGATCCGAATGAATGTTTATTCCGGTATGGGCGTCTAGAACCAGGAGATCAGGCGTGACCAGGCAATGATCCAGGGGGATACGCAGAAACGGCGGTAGAAATGTATGCCAGGTGAGCAAAACACCGTGTCCCCAGCGGGCATTGTGCAGCCCTGTCGCCGCCATCAGCCGCTTAAAGTAGGACGACCACATGGCCGTATTGAGATCCCCGAGTAAAATTAGCGGTTCATCCGTTTGCGTTTTGACATACTCAGCGATCGCCTCTAGTTGCTGGTTGCGCTGCTCAAACAAACGCTGATTTTTCGGCGGCGGCGGATGGGTCGCTACCAGGTGAATCAAGCGATCGCTGACCTGCAAATCTGCCAGAATATTAATTTTGCCAGAAGCACCGAGCGGCTTAATCACCGAATTTTGTAAAGGAAAGCGACTATAAACTGCTATGCCAAAGGGATTATCGGGAGCAGTGGCAATTTCGTATGGCAGCGTACTAGATCGGGGCTTGGCTGCTGTGTGGGGCAGTGTTTGGCTGAGGCGTTGGAGCTGAGTAATCCAGCGATCGTTGACCTCAATAAAGACTGCTACATCTGGCTGCTCTTGCTCGACTAAGGCGATCGCCTGATCATAGCGGGTGTTACGGATGTTGACGTTGGCAACCAGCACTTTAAGCGTTGCTGGGCTAGCCGTTGCCGCTACAGGACGATAAAAGGGCACGAGCTGAGTCAGCAATATTGCAACACAGACCAACGCAATCAAAAAAGGCTCTCGTCTTTGCAGTAGCGCGATCGCAAGCGTGATCAAAACGGCTAGCCCAGCATACTGAGTCTGGGCACTCACAAACGGCTCTAGCCACCAAAGGTTGAGCGGCTGCTGGCTAATTAGCGCTAGGGCAGTGATGCCCAGTAGACTAAGACAGAGTCCCCAGGCCCAAGCCCGACGGTGCTGACTAAGAGAACGGGCGATTGGGTTCAAGCGTTTCCTCTGAGCAAAAACGCCTCTATTGTAGGGGGAGAAAATCAAAAATTGTTAAGCTGCATCCTCAACCAGGATCCTCTATGGAAAAATCGCAGTCCGTTCAGGTCATTGATCGCGCTCAGTGGCGGGCTTGGTTAAGCGCCCACCACGCTCAAGCTGACGGTATCTGGCTGATAACGTTTAAAAAACACTGCACCGACAAGTATGTCTCCTATGACGCCATTGTTGAAGAAGCCCTTTGCTTTGGCTGGGTAGATAGCCTGCCTCGTAAGCTAGACAGCGATCGCACCATGCTGTATATCTCGCCCCGTCGCCAGGGTAGTCCTTGGTCGCGGCTGAACAAGCGGCGAGTAGCCAGCTTGCTAAAACAAGGGTTAATGACTACCGCCGGACAAGCCAAAATTGATCAGGCTCAAGCAGATGGTTCTTGGACAATCTATGACGACATTGAAGATCTGATTGTGCCAGCCGATCTTGCCGCCGCATTAGCCGCTAATCCAACCGCCAAGACCTACTTTGAAGCCTTTAGCGATTCGTCTAAAAAAGGCATTCTCTGGTGGATTAAAAGCGCCAAGCGCCCCGCAACTCGCCAAAAGCGCATCGAAGAAACCGTACGCCTAGCGGCTGAAAATATTAAAGCCAACCAACCGACGTAAATTTTTGGCTCAATCAAAATCAGCCCCCCCAGTCGCTTAAGTCTCAGACCTACAATAAAAGACCTGAGTCTAGAACTGTTCATCTGCCTATGTCCGTTTCTGCCGACGAGTTGCAAAACCACGGAATTCCTGAGCGCTTGACCAAACACACGGTGCGCTACGCCGATCATCGCTCGGTCAATCTAGACGACCTGACGCCGATGATGCGCCACTACGTGCAGGTGAAAGAAGAAAATCCCCACGCCCTGCTGCTGTATCGAGTGGGTGACTTTTTTGAAACCTTTTTTCAAGATGCGATCACTATTGCGCGTGAGTTAGAACTGGTGCTGACCAGCAAAGAGGCGGGCAAGGCG
>NZ_JBQLZL010000103.1:0-2048 GCF_052168255.1 Almyronema sp.
ACTTTGGGGGTCGCTCCACGGGAAAATAGCTCAGTGCCAGGTTATTTTTGGAAAAGCGCTCGTTATATTAATAACGAGCGCTTTTTGCGTATATGTTGGGTGTTACTCTTAGTTTTGCACTGGGCAGTCTTAGCTTGTCGCAATCGTAATTATTTTGAAGGGGCAACTACAATGTCTAGCGCAGGATTAAACAAATGGATTGTTAGTGGCAACTTAGCTGCCGATGCGCAGATAAAGGTAGTTGAATTGCGTAATGGAGAGCAGGCGCAAGTTGCAAATGCAACTCTTTACGTGCGTGGGGTGCGCGATCGCGAAAGCTCTTTTACTGTTTCTCTAAGTATTTGGCAAAAATCTTTTGCTTGGCGAGCCTTACCCTATCTTAAAAAGGGATCTTTAATCATTTGTACTGGCAGCATTGAACCTAGTCCTTATCTTTCTAATAGCGATGGGCAACCGAGAGCGGGACTGAAGATGACGGTCTTGGATATTGACTTAGATCGGGTTCGTAATGAAGAAAGCGAAACTGAGGTAGAGGCAGAAAAAGTACCTGTCGTTGCTTAGCTGCCAGCAGGTGAAGTCGTTGGCCTTAGATCAAAATAAGTGTAGAGTGCCGACAAAATAGCTTCTTTTTGGGGTGTTGACTTGCCGCTTTGGTGAGCAATTTGCTCACAACGTTTGATCAAAGGGAGGGCGAGTTCTTTATCTAATTTGGGTAAAAGCACCTCAAGGGGCTTGGGTGATTGAGTATTGGCAGCGATCGCTTGGGCGGACTTGTCCGAAATGGCTAACTTTTGCAGTTCTTGAGAGATTTCAGACCAAGTTTGCTCTGGATAGCTGGCTAAAATTATTCGCGCTAAAATCTGATCCATAATTGCTTGCTGCTCTATGGCAACTTTGACGTAGTCAGTCTGCTCTTGCTGAATAGCATCTGCTGTTTGTTGAGTCAGATCACCGTTTTGTTTCGCTTTATAAAAACGGCGTGCTGCATATCCTAATGTATAAAGCAACAGCAGATTGCTGGATGCACCGATGACGGCCCCAACACCTGGAATAATTTCTGCGAAGCTAAAGCCTGTTTTTAGCAAGCCTGATCCGCCCAATGAGAGGCCAAAAATGGTCAAAACTTCGCCTTTTCGTACCGGATCTTCCAGATCAAAACCATAAGTGTAAGCAATGCGATAAATCATTTCAGATTGCAACTTAGTCGTAGCCGCTAAGTCAATTGCTAGCAATGCAACCGCAACAGGTGGAACAATGTTAGTGACTAAGCCCACACCACCTGCTTTGAAGGCTGTGTCTACGATAAGGCGATGAGCAATTTCGTCAGCGTTTTCAGAACTATATTTCCGCTTGAGTTGATCCACTTCAGTTCGCACTTGCTCAACATCTATTTGCCCTAAAGAGCCTATCCAACCTAAGCCGGGTGCCTTAGAAATAAACTGTAAGACTGGATTATCGATGATAGGGGTTACTAGCTTTCCAGCGATTTCTGTGACTTGTTCCATAGATTGCTGAGCAGCCGCTTCAGCCTGATCGCTGACTGCCGTTATAGCATCCACAGTATTGCCTGCGATCCACTGAAGCGCTTTGTTAGCAAATGCAGCAGTAAACTGACCAGCTTGCTGTGCCGAAACGAACACTTCAGCAATGCTTTGGGAAAGGTCTGCTTGTTGCTCAGGCATGTTTCATTATTCCAAATACTAGCTCTACTTTACTTTCGTCTTGGGTGGTAGTCGTCTGACTTAGGATAGGAGTCATTTTCTGAATGGACTAAATTCAGCGGGTTGTGCTAAGAGATTACGATGCAGAGGCGTTGCTGATTTCTGAAATAAATTTGTTTTCGCAAGCCTAATGTACTCGGATTCAATAAATCCGTTCGTTTCTTATTTCAGCAGCGCCATGATAGGAAATGCCATAACGACCACTATTAGTTAATTAGGTCAAAGTATAGATCATAGAAAATGCTGAGTTTTTGAACTCAAGTGGGTACAGTACCCGGTTTGGTAGCCAATAGCTAAGAGGCGATGAATTGCCATTGGCCGATATGC
>NZ_JBQLZL010000103.1:2148-20757 GCF_052168255.1 Almyronema sp.
ACCCGGTTTGGTAGCCAATAGCTAAGAGGCGATGAATTGCCATTGGCCGATATGCAGGTGGCTAAGATAGGATTTTTACATAGCTAGCTATCTGCACTTCATCATTGATAGCCTACAGCATGGAAGCTTGCCTACGTTATAAACGCCTTTTTAGACTATGTCTGTTCTACGCAATTGCAGTTTTCTTCCCGTCCGTCTGGAAGAATTGTCCGGCAAAGCTTTGCTCCTTTAAGCTCTTTTCCATGTAACTCTGCCCATCGCAACTCAGCGCCTGTCAAGTCTGCTCCCCAAAGTATAGCTTTCCATAGCTCAGCAGCGCGAAGAGTGGCTCCTGTTAGGTTAGCTTCTTGCAGGTTAGCTTCGGTCAGAATAGCATCTCGCAAATTTGCCTTTTGAAGATTGACTCCTCGCAAGTTGACTCCTCTTAAATTTGCTTTTTGTAAGTTAGCACCTCTTAAGTTAGCACCCCTAAAATCTGCTTTTTGAAGATTGGCTTCTTCAAAAATAGCACCTTGTAAGTTGGCATCTTGTAAGTCAGCTTCAGCAAGCTTGATCTGAGCTAAATTTGCACCCGGAGCATCAAGTCCTCTCAGAGAAACGCCATCTTGATATAAGTCTTGCAAAGCACGGCGACGGGCATAGCTATTAGACACTTTAGCAGCGGCAGCGCTGTCTATTACTCGCCACGCTTCATAATGCTTTTGAGCTTTTCGATCGGGTGCGCCCTTAAAGTATAAAATAATAGCTGCTACGATCGCGATAGATTCGGCTTCAGAAAAGAGAATCTGTAAAGCTTTACGAGAGAGCAAATCTTGGCTTGAATGAATAGGTACTTCATTTACCCAAAGTGCCAAAACTGCCAGACATAAAACTGAAATGCTGACTGCTAACCAGGCTGGAACAGCTTGAAGAAGTTTTTCCATTTGGTTATATATTTTGAAAAATATAGTCTTCATTAAAACAACCTCATATTACTTTTTTTATTGCTGCAAAAAGACTTAGCTCTAAGCTTCAGTACGCTATAGGTTTTTAGTTTTTTAAAGAAAGAAAGCTTATAAAAGCAGGATGAATGCAAAAGTAGTAAACATTTTCTAGGTTAATAGTTGGGATTTCGTAGTGCCCCAAATAAGCGCTAGCTTTAAAGACTTGATTTTTGCCTATTTTAGAAGCTGCCGCTTTCAGAAAGCCAATATGCCATAAAATCTTTTTCAGCTCTAAGTAATCCATATTGAGAACCCAAATGGCTTGATCAACATCAACTTCGCCACAGACAATTGATAGTAAAAATAGGTCGAGGTCATCTTTGGAAAAATAAAGATGCTTGCCGCGAAAGACTTCAAATAAGTCAAGTAAATAAGGATATTGAAATCGGTATTCTGCTGCTAAATCTTTTATTTTCTGCTCAGAATAAAACTCTTCAGCAGCTATAATGGAAGTCTCAGTAACTTTGCTACCGTTACTGTGATTTTCTAGACAGAGCTTACAAAACTGCAGAAGTTCTCTTGGCCTGAGTTGAGTTCTGCTAATAATATATTCAGTCGAATCTTCTTGATAGGTAGGCAATTTTGCCGAAAAAATGGAATGCCATTTGCGTTGACTAGATAATTGTTTTGTTTCTGGAAAAGAGTGAGCGATTCTAAGACCTAAAAATTCAATTAATTCTTCTCTGCCCCATCTAATAATTTCAACATCTTCACGTATTTTTTGAGCATCATCATATATTTGTGGAATATTGTCAAAAAGTTCTTGCCTGATAGAAACATATACTTTTAAATTTGGACTAATCAGGTTTATTTTTTGTGTGGCTTGAAAAAGGCCTGCTATAAAATATTGAGCATCTTCTGAGTTGTCCCATCCTTTATCTAACTCATCAATCAAAATTTTAATTTTGGTTTTTTGTAAAACCCTTTTTAAGCTAGGAATCAGGCCTTTTATTTCTTCTAAGCTATATAACGTTTGAAGTTCTCTGGTTTTTGAAAAGGTTTCTTGAGATTCAAGCTTAGCTTTTTCTAACCGCTTTAGATAACTAACCAAAATACCAATTGAATTAAGTTTTTGAGTTTGGGGATTACTGCGCACGTAATTGTAAATATCTTTTTGAGGGCCTAGTAATAAACCTCGCTTGTTTTCTACGATTTTGCTAAAAGCTAAGTTGTAAAGCAGATATTGCCAAGCAACTGAGTAAGAGCTTTGTTTGCCCCAAGAACCTTCGCTTTCACGGCGAAGATATTCGCAAAGGAGTTCATAAGAATATTCTTCAGGCGAAAGCTCTAGAATAAGGTTCCCTTTTTTGGCTTCTGTAATGGCAATATATTTGAAAATAGCGCTTTTGCCAGTACCGCGATTGCCTACGAGGATGGTTTTATGACTGTTTAAAAACTTATGGTAGGTAGAGTTTTGGTAAAAATATTCGGATAGCCCTACGGTAATGTCTCGTTCGGCAGAATCGGATCCTAGGTTGAGTTTGCTGATATCTAAGCGCATAAGCAAATATCTAGCTGAATTGAGTAGATGGATATAGGAAACCTCAGCCTCAGCCTCTGAATTTCTGGAATAGAAGCCACTAAATTTTTAGGCTAACGATTTTTATTGTTAATCATATCTGCGATCGCCCACCTGCCTTAAAGACTAGCTAAATGAGTAAGGTCTATCGGAAGACCCAGGTTGAGAGAAGTTAAACACGATATTTTATTAGCGCTGGACTATGTCTGGAGACGGACGAATGGGCAATTGGGTGCGGCAACCTTTGCAATGGATGCACCAGCTCAGCACTGTGCTTAATGGCCTCAAATCTAAGACGAAGCGATTACTGGGAAGTCGAGAGCCACTCCAGATCTTGCCCTATCGCAGCTATGGAACGCCTGAAAGCCTACGCTTTATGGGACGGGTTTTACAAAACAAGAGTATTCGTTCTCGACCCAAAGATGCTTCTTTGTGGAAGAACTTACTCAATATGTATCGGCGGTTTGAAAGTGCCCAGGTACCCGGTGCGAAAGTCCGCATTAGTCTGGCTGATCAGCAAGTAGAAGTCATAGCTAACCGGGAAGGATATTTCCAAGCTGAGATTAGTGTAAGTTGCCTTTTGCAACCCGATTGTCTATGGCACCAAGCTGGTTTAGAGCTGCTTGAACCGCAGCCCCCTAATAGTCGGCCTCCGGTAAAGGCGACGGCGATCGCGATTGTACCCACCTCTAAAACTCAGTTTGGGGTGATTAGCGATATAGACGACACCATCGTTTACACAGCAGCTACCGATTTTTTTCGCATGATACGGGTTGCTTACATGGGCAACGCTCGCACTCGCCTGCCCTTTCAGGGGGTGGCTTCTTTCTATCAAGCGTTGCATTACGGCAACCATGAGCAGGCAAGTAATCCCATCTTCTACGTTTCAAGCAGTGCCTGGAATATGTACGATCTTTTTGCTGAATTTTTAGATTTACAGCAGATTCCAGCAGGGCCGCTGCTATTAAAAGATACGGTACTCTCTTTGGGCAGCCTATTGCGCTTTGATCACGTAGCTCATAAGCGGGAAAAAATTGAACCGATTTTACGCTGCTATCCGTCTTTACCCTTTATTTTGATTGGTGATAGCGGTCAGCAGGATGCTGAAATTTATACGCAAATTGCTCAGGACTATGAAGGGCAAATTGCTGCTATCTATATTCGCAACGTCAGTCAGCAAAATTCTAGACGGCAAGAAGAGTTACGGGCGATCGCCCAGCAAGCACGGCAGGTCGGCACTCAGTTCTTAGTTGTGACTGATACCGAAATGGCTGCTATGCACGCGGCTGAGCAGGGTTGGATCAAAGCAGACGCGCTCTCAGCTATTGCTAAAGCTCAAACGCAAGCGCGGTAGCGAGCCCAATAACGACGATCGGCCATTGTCTGGATAACCGACTTGTTCAATAATTAAGCTTGCTTACAGTCTGCAACCAATGTGGAGTAAGCCGCCTTAAATAGGTAAAACAGAAACGATTGGGCAAGCGGTTAAAACATGGGGACTTGGATCAAAGAAACGGCACAGGCTATATATCTTATGCAGGGAGGGTACTACCTCGATAAGATCGAGAAGCGCCCTTACAACGATGAATATCGCCTCACCATCGTGAAAATGCACGAATGGTTTAACCGTCCGGATGCCCCCGGCGGCATGACTGTGGCTTGGGAAACCGACGAGCCTGAGCCTGGGCCTAAACCTATCCCTCAGCAGAAAATTGAAATCACCCAAGTGCCCCAATCGGTCGAAGTTAAAGAACTGTTTAAAATTGAAGGCCGAGCCGATCGCCTCTATGTCGACAAGTCGGTGGCACTCTATTCGGGCGATTTTTTAGCAACCTCAGCTCCCAAGGTGCAAGCAGATGGGACATGGCTGATCAACTACCGCTTTTTTAGTGAAGGTAAGCGCAATCTCAAAATCAAAATTGAAGATCAAAGCATTGACTTTGTCATTGAGGTCGTTGATCCCAAGCCTGAGCCTAAAAAGATTGCTTTGAGTGGCAGTGTGGGGCGAGGGGGGACGAACCATGCCGAAGATGTTTTGCAGGTAAAAGAACGTCTGGCAGAGCTAGGATATGTTTTTTTCCGACCTGGGATTTATGTAGACTCAGGTATGTTGCGGGCAATTCAGCTATTTCAATCTGTGATTGCTGGCAGAACAACGCTAGGAGGCGATGGACGTATTGATGTCGGTCAAAGAACGCACCAATTTTTACAAGCCGCCAATGCCCCCAAATGGATGCTGATGCCGATTAAGGGTGATGGTTTTCTCAACTTTGAGCGGGTTGATTTAAACGATCAGCACGACTACGGGACTAGCTGGTTAGTCGATGTTATTATTGCGGCGGGCGAACACTACGAAAAAAGCTATCGCCAGGGGCGACAATCTATTTCACTCATTCCAGTCAATGATGTAAGTTACCCTAGCGGTGGCTATACGCCCGATCATAGCGGTCATCAGTGTGGCAATGCTTGCGACCTCTCAATTCCTCGCACTGACGGCAGTTATGGGACGACATGGCAAAGCAGCAACTACGATCGCAATGCGACTCGGGCGGTTATTCAGGCACTGCGATCGCAATCTCTAGTAACCCGCGTTTTTTTCAATGATCCCCAGCTAATTAATGAGGGGCTGTGCCAATATGTCAGAGGCCACGACAACCATATTCATTTTGAAATTGGTGTCCCGAATCTGGCTTGATCACTACTCAAAGGCTGAGTCTATGAGCGTGTAAGTATTGAGATTGCAAAGGTTGACATTGTAATCTTCAATCAAAATATCGTCAGCAAAAACGGCTAGAATTTTGTACTGACAGGTCTGCAATTCTTCAACCTCGATTCTGCCGCCTGTTCCCTGCGGAACGGCTGAGAATAAAATATTTTCTTCCCAATCTGCACTGGCGAGGGGGCTGAGATAAAACTCAATTAGCGTACGGCTAGTCCGGTTTTCGAGCGTGAAGTAAAAATTTTCTGCATGGGCAGCATGTGTCATGGCGGGAACTGAGACAAGGCTGAAGAGTGCTGCCGCAGTTGTGAAAAATACCTTTTGCATAGATAGGTAAAACCAGGATCCCTATTCTTTAGAATGCCCTAAATATCAGCTTTCAAGCTATGAAGAATTTGTAAGGTTTGAATAATTTTGCTTAAAGCTTTTTGCACAGCGATTTCTCCATTTGAGCCGTAAAATCACTGAGGAGATGATGTCTGATTCCGTAACTATCGTTGATGCTCTGGGATGGGTTTATGTTCGAGAGCGACAGCTTTTAGGCGTCAGGTCGGCTGGTAAAGATGCCTTTTACTTACCCGGTGGTAAGCGTGAACCGGGTGAATCTGATTGGCAGGCGCTTGCCCGCGAAGTACGAGAAGAATTGCAAATTCAGCTATCTCAGGCTTCTTTTCAGCTTTTACAAATCATTACAGCTCCGGCTCATGGCTATCGCGAACCCGCTTATGTCTGCCTTACCTGCTACTGGGCGGAGTTCGAAGGCCAAATTGCTCCAGATTCTGAAATTGAAGAATTGGTCTGGCTACAATATCGCGATCGCGATCGCTGCGCTCCTGCGACTGCTGACGTACTAACATTGTTGTTCGACCGACAACTAATTGATTGAAAATGGTATCGACACAGATGCCCATTTTGATCTGCGGTTGACTTGCTTGTTCGAGGTGAATAATGCCAACGAACCAATGGACTGCTGCTAGCCACGCCCTAGACTATTTGGCCAGAGCTGATAAGATTCCTCATCGCACAGAAGGGGAAGCCGTTTTACTCAACCACGTGCCGCTACAAGCTCAGCGCATCCTCGATTTGGGGACGGGGGATGGTCGCCTGCTACGATTGCTGAAAATTGAACGCCCCAAGTTGCAAAGTGTTGCCTTAGATTTTTCACCCACTATGTTGGAAGCGGTTCAGCAGCGCTTTGCGGAGGACAGGTCGGTACAAATTGTCGAACACAACTTAGACAATCGGCTGCCGGAACTGGGGATGTTTGATGCTATTGTCTCTAGCTTCGCGATTCACCACCTGAGCCACGAGCGTAAGCGATCCCTGTATGAAGAGATTTTCACCCGGCTCAAACCGGGTGGTATTTTCTGCAACCTGGAGCATGTGGCGTCTCCCAGTCAACGGCTACACGAGCAATTTTTGGCGGCGATTGGTTATGCTCCAGCAGATGAAGATCCCTCCAACCAGTTGCTTGAGGTAGAAACTCAACTGCAATGGCTACGAGAAATCGGTTTTATAGATGTGGACTGCTACTGGAAGTGGCTAGAGTTAGCCCTGCTGGTAGGGCTGAAGCCAGAGGCTAGCTAATTTATCCTGAAACCGCAGAGCGCTTAAACTAGCGATAGCGAATCCAGAAGTCGAGTTCGCGCCGGACAGCATCGCGCTCCGAAGGCGTACTGGTGTAGCGTAGCTGGTGACGAAGTTCTTGAATGATTTTATTGCGATCGCGGCGTTCTGAGTGATGCATCTTAAAAGCCTCCTCTATCTTTTCGATCTCTAGCCTAGATCAAAATGAGGTAAAAAGAGGTAATTTGTAGCGTATTTTACAGAAAAATCTTAGTCTTTGCCATCGTTTTGAAGTTCCCATACTTCAATGTCTGGGCTATCGGTACTGGCGGTAATGATCAATCCTTGGGGATGAACCACCAGGTGATCGATGTGGTTGGTATAGCCAACTGTGGAAAGTAAGCGTTCACCTGTGCGAATGTCCCAAAAATTAACGCTGCGATCGGCTCCAGCGCTAATGACTAGGTTGCCATCGCTGCTAATCACTAGGTCGTTGACATAGCTGGTGTGGCCGGAAAGCGACTGCTCTAGGGTGCCGGTTTCAGCATTCCACAGCTTGAGGGTGGTATCTGCACTACCGCTGATGAGAGCAGTACCATCGGGACTGAATTTAAGCGCATTGACAAAGCTGCTGTGCCCGGTTAAGACATGGCGAACCTGGCCGCTTTGCAAGTCCCACAACCGGATTGTTTTGTCGGCGCTGGCGCTGGCGAGTCGCTGATTGTTAGAGCTGACTTCCAGGGCATTGATAGCGCTGGTATGCTCTCTCCAGGTGTTGATCAAAGTGCCGGTTGTTAGATCCCAGCGCTGAATGACGCCGTCTGCGTTACCGCTGATCAATTGTTGACCGTCGCGAGTAATGACCAGGGCATTGACAGAGACGGTATTGCCTGAAAACGTTTGCAGAACTTCTCCTGAAGCTAAATCCCAGAGGCGAATTTCGCCATCAGCACTGCTGCTGGCCAGTTGCTGAGCGTCGGGGCTGACGGCGATCGCATTAACAAAGCTGGCATGACCTCGCAGGGTTCGTAAAACTTCTCCGCTGGTGAGATCCCAAACTTTGATAGTTTTGTCAGCGCTGGCGCTAATAAGCTGGTTGTTGCCCAAGATCAGCAGCAGGGCATTAATAGGGCTAGTATGACCACGCAAGACCTGAAGCGGCACTACTGTATTGGTTTCGGTCGCGACTGAAGCGCGATCGCTCCCAGAGAGCAACCCATTATTTTGCTGGACACTATGCCAGAAGTTAAGGGTCAACGCTATCAGCAAACCCAAAATAGCCAGACCGACAAAGCGAGGTAGCCAACCAGGGCGCGATCGCAGCCGCCTTGGCAGCAGACTTTGCAACGCCGTGTTGAGAGCAGGCTGAGGCAACTCAGAACCGCCCGCCAGGGTCAAGGCCATACCCGCACGGTCTTGTCTAGCGGTTTGGGAAAGACTTAGGGTTGTTCGTAGCGTATTGAGTTCGTCTAAAATAGCCTGCGTACTTTGGGGGCGATCGAGCGCTCTTGGAGAAATCATTCGATCGAGGAGTTGGGCAAAGGCTGGTGAAATTTGGGGGGCTGCAACACGCCAATTAAATTCATTGCTAAAAGAGTTGTAGATACCGCTGTCGGTAGGATGTTTGGCTGTGAGCAGATAAATCAAGCTGCGTCCCAGGGCATAAAAGTCAGATTGAGGCACAGCTTGCCCTTGCTCTTGCTCTGGGGGGGTGTACCCGGCTGAACTCAAAGCCGTAATGCCACCCGATTGACCGAGCTGCGCCAGATAAGTAGCGGTAACGTGACGGGCTGCGCCAAAGTCTACAAGAACGAGCTGCCCACTAGATCGCAGCATAATATTTTCCGGCTTGATGTCGCGGTGAAAGTAGTTTTTGTGATGAATCAGGTGGAGGACTTCTACGAGCTGATAAAGCCAGTCTATCGCCTGTTTTTCGCCGATGGGATTGTTGCCTTGCTGCTGCATCCACTGCCGCAGGTTAGGGCCGTCAATTTTTTCCATGACGATACAGTGCAAGGGCTGGTGGCTACCTGGCGGTGTGAAGGTAAAATAGCCATCAGCTTCTACTCGAGGAATACCGGGATGGTGAAGCTGGCTGAGAACGCTAGCTTCCTGCTGAAACAGCTCAATGACTTTAGTGTTTTGGGCAAAGTCTTCTTTAAGTACCTTAAGAACTTTAGGTTCGTTGCGCTCGTAGGCTTCGTACACTCTACCGAAACCACTGCTATTGCTCATTAGCCGCATAACCCGATAGCGATTTTGCAGCATTAGGATTGAACCGCAGCTTTGGCAAAACTGACTGCTACTGTTGCCTGGATGGTCGGGCTGGCGACAAAGGGGGTTAATACAAAGGCTCATTAAAGTTAACGGTAGCGCATCCCTATTGCTTACTATTGTTCACGGCGATGGTGGCTTCTCGCTAAAAAAGCAGTAACTTTCTAGGTTTCAAAAGTTTGCAGAAAGGAGAAAGTAGGGCAACATGGCGTTTCAGTATCGTTCGTTGACCGATTCGCAGTCAGTCGGCCAGCTCAAAAGTCTGATAATGCAGTGCTTTATGGAGCCAGCTGGGGCGATTGAACTGTATATGCAGCGGGTGGGTGTCCAAAATTTTCGGACAATCTACCAGCAAAATACCTTATTGGGTGGTTTAGCTCAAATTCCAATGGGGCAGTGGTTTGGTGGACAACGCGTTAGCATGACTGGCATTGCGGCAGTGGCGATCGCCCCAGAATATCGAGGTCGAGGAGCTGCGATCGCTTTGATGCAACACACCCTTCAAGATTTATTTGAACAAGGGGTAGCTCTTTCTGTGCTCTATCCGGCAGTGCAGAAGCTCTACTGCCAGGTGGGCTATGGGCAGGGAGGCAGCTATTGTGGCTGGCAAATAGCAAGCGATAGTATTCACATTACCCAATCTGCCTTGCCAATTGCCGAGATTGCTTTGACTGATGCAGGGTTACCAACGCTATACAAGCAGCAAGCCCCTCGCTACAATGGTCACCTCGACCGGGTTGCTTATTTATGGCAGCGACTCCAGCCTGAAACCAGCGATCGCCCCGTCTACGCTTACCGTTTTGGGGCGGCTGATCATCCTCAAGGCTATCTCATCTTTGAACAAAAACGCCTAGCTCAAGCAACCTGTTTAGACGTCAAAGACTGGGCTGTTTTGACCCCAGCAGCCACCCAAACCTTCTGGGCCTTTTTGGCAGCCCATCGCTCGCAGATTCAGACCATCCATTGGCAAAGCGGCGCGATCGACCCTCTGACGCTGACCCTCCCCGAACAAACTGCTAAGCCTCGCTTCATGTCGCGCTGGCTTGTGCGGATCATCAACCTTACCCAAGCCCTGACACAGCGAGGCTACCCTGTTAATTTGACCGTCGAACTGCATCTAGAGATTACTGATGACGACCTGACGGCTAATTCAGGTTGCTATGTCCTGGCAGTGGCTCAGGGGCAAGGCCAAGTTCAACCCGGCGGAACGGGCAAAGTTAAGCTCACCATTCAAGCACTGGCTTCGTTATATACGGGGTTGTTTTCGGCAACTCAGCTATACAACGCTGGCCGTTTAGAGAGCGACGAAGCTTCTAGGGCGATCGCTGATCAAATCTTCGCCACTACCTCTCCTTGGCTGCCTGATTTTTTTTAGTATCAAACCCCCAAGGCAACTTCTAAAATGACGTATAAACAGGCTGCGTTACTGTTTGCTTGGTTTTAACCGGGGGCTTGGGCAGCACTACTGGCGCTTCTTCTGCTTCGACGGCTTGAACAACTGGCTCACTGGCTGAAACCGCATCGGTTTGAATCGAGGTTTGTTGCTCGGTTAAACGTTTTTCAGTCCAATAAAAAGCATGGACAATTGCGGCCAAGCCGATGTAGCCGAGGCCCCCATAAAAGGTGATCGAAATAAGCGCATCGATGGTTGGCATGGCCTTCACCTTGAGTCTTTACCGATTAATCTTAGTGTATTCGTCACTGGGATCAAGTGTTTGATGCAAACGTATCAATCCCTTGGCAAAGCCGATCAATCACAGCGGGGTCGGTATAGGGATTGAGGAGAACAACCTTTAGCCACCGCTGACCGCGATAGCTTGGTAGCGACACAAATACCTCAAATTTTCGCAAAAGCTGCTGCTGTAAATCGGTATTCCAGGCATCCCAATTGGCAGGCGCGACCCAATCTGGAACGCCTCTAAAGCAGACAATATTCATTTCTGGTTGGCTGGCAAATTCTAAGTAGGGAAGTTGTTTGAGCTGCTCGACCAAATAGGCGGTGATTTGATAGTTGTGTTGAATAATGTGGGCATAACCTTGCTGGCCAATGTGCTGAAGAGATAGCCAGAGCTTAAGGATGTCAGCATGACGGGTGCCTTGAACGGAGAGTTCTCCTAGGTTGGGCCATTGGGCATCTTCAGCCATATAGGGTGCCGCCACTCGAAAAGCAGATTGCAGCAAATTAAACTGGCGAAACAAAACCATCACGCAGGTTTTAGTCACATAAAGCCACTTCTGGGGATTGAAGGTGACGGAGTCTGCTTGTTCAATGCCGCTTAACCGATAGCAATGCTCAGGTGAAAAAATCAGGGCACCACCATAGGCCGCATCTACATGAAACCAAAGCTGATGTTGCTGGGCGATCGCGGCAATTTGCGGTAGGGGATCGATGTTACCTGTGACTGTAGTGCCCGCCGTGGCCACGATAGCAAAGGGTTGTTGACCTGCCGCGATCGCCTGTTTGATCGCTATTTGCAACGCCTCTACACTCATCTGGGCGTTAGTGTTAGTTGCGATCGCAATTACAGCTTCAGTGCCTAAGCCCAACAGCATGGCCGCTTTTTGAATAGAAGTGTGAGCCAGTTCAGACGCAAACAAAACAGGTTGCTGCGATCGCTGGCTAAGACCTTTGCCCAGGGTGTGCAGCTTGACATTACGAGCCACGGCTAAAGCTTGTAGATTGGCCAAACTGCCGCCGCTGAGCAGCAACCCGCCCGCTTGTTCACCTAGCTTAAAGCGGGCGGCAATCTCTCGCAGTAGCTGAGGTTCTAGGCGAGATAGCACAGGTGACATCTCAACGCTAAGCATGTTGTTGTTGATGCCTGCTGCCAGTAAATCTCCCATAATAGAAGCCACCGTAGGCATTGGATCCATATGACCCATGTAGCCGGGGTGGGCTGGATTCATTGAGTTGCTCAGCAGCACTTGCACAGCACTGAGTAGAGCAGATTCCGGCAGAGCGCTTTGAGGAATCGTAGCCGCTAACGTTGTGCTAACATCCGGCAGCGGCGACTGCTGAGCAGCATTTGCCAAAAAATCGACCAAGATGGTCGTTACCTGATGCAACAGGGCTTCGACCTCAGCGCGGTTTGCGCCCGTGGGGTCAATAAAGGCAGTTTTAGCAAGCGGTAAGTCAGGCATAGGTTTGGGCGCAGAGGCTGGCCTATGCTATGTTACCGCTCCTGCTTCTGTGCTGCGGAGAGATTTAGAGGCGCTTGAGCGTTTCCGAGGGAGATTCGCCAAACATAGCTTTGTAATCTACGGAAAAATGCCCCATGTGATGGAAGCCCCACTGTCGGGCAATATCAACCACTTTCTCGCTGCGAGGGTCAGCCATTTTGAGATGACGCCGTACCTGATTGAGTCGTCTAGCTTTGAGGTAAGCCATTGGACTCATATCAAACAAGTCCTGAAAGGCATAGTGCAGCGATCGCTCACTCACTCCCATCGCCTCACAAATTTGACTGAGCGTTAACGGCTGATGCATATGAGACAACATGTATTCTTCAACCTGCTTGGCTAAAGAGGTGCGCCTGAGTGGCCGCAAGCCGTTCAAGATAGTATCTTCTGACGACTGAATTGAATTGAGCAAAAGTTGAATGATAGTTTGCGTGATATGGGCTTCTGTCTGAGAGGCATGAACACAGGTCGGTTGTTCGTGTATCTGCTGAAATATTTCGTGTAAATAGCTGCGCAACTGGTCGAGCTGATGCGGTAGCGCCGTGAGCAAACTCTTTTGGCCTAATTCTTTCACCAGATCCCGGCGATTAAGTTGGTAAGCCACCTCTAGCAAGGTGGGCCGATAAATTGTAATAACGAAAAGCTCGTAGTTATCGGGCGTGGTAAAGTCAACTTCTCGGTTGGTATTGACCAAAATTTGATTGTATTCACACTCATAGCCATGCCAGATGGTTCTTCCCGGCACCTGTAAGGGAATGCCAAACGCAACGGTGTCTTTGGGTGAACTGCCTAAACTTCTGACAGAGCGATTAATTCGGCTCCGAAAAAGCTGTACGTTGCCAATTTGGATTTGTTTGAGACAGCCACAAACCGCCCCCGGCTGGAGTTGTTCGTAGTGAATGTCCCACAGACGGAGAGACTCCGAGAGCTGGTCGATGTCATAGCTCCAAAGAGACATGACTGAATGGTTGAATTGAGACTGGGTGCTTTGAGCCATTGATAAGCCCTTAACTTAAGATTTCTACAGGGATAGTTGTAGTTTAGGCATTACAGGGATAGTTCCGGGTGTGGTGTTGAGGAAATTACACCTTAGCTTGTTCGGCAGATAGCTGAGCTAGCCGAGCGTTTTGAGAATTGAGCCTGCCACCGGGTCAAGAAAGTCGTCTGGAACTAACTCAGTTTTGCCAAAATTGCCGTTGTCAGAACACAACCGGGTCAAGATAGTTATTGAGTTACGGGTGCAAGTTCGCAATCTACAGTACGTGGGGTTTAGATCTAGATAAGATAATTGGCTAGGTCAGTACTAACATCGGGTAAAAGATATAGACCTGTAGCGTTGCGCTACTTCAACCCACGCTTATGATCAAAATGAGTTAGTTGACTGAATCTTGTTAAGCTGGCAATTCCCCAAAAGCTCATAGAATAGGAAAACTTGAGCGGTTGCTTCTAGGTCGGCGCTCATGCAGCCATGACTTTTTCCCATTCGTTATAAGATATGGGTTGCTCATAAATTGTTCCCAAAATGCTGCAGCTTTCAAAGGAGTGACTAAGATTTCTAAGCCTTCTCCACCGACTCTGGATTTAATCAATAATCCACAAGCTAGTTCGGCTGACCAGATTTTGCTGTACCTAGCGATCAACACTATGAAGCTGGGAGGGCATCGCTATGGCACATTTCTGGACGCTGCAGCCACAGCAGCTAAGTTTGCAATTTACAGTACCTATCTTGAGCAGGGTCGCAATCTGCGTAAAACGGGTTTTCTTTACCATGTTGAACCCAAGCGGGTTAGGGCAATTGTACAGGAAGTTGAAGCTGCGCTGGAAGAGGGAAAAACACTCAAGTCGCTAGATTCGGATGCTCCTTACTATCTCATTGGCATGCCGCATCTTTGGCAAGAGAAGTATCCTTGGCAGCCGGGACAGCCGCGTGTGGCTTGGGAAGGGCTGATGCCGAAGGAACGAGAGCAAGTTGAGCGCTTGCTGCCTGATGATTTACCGCCTGCTCAGCTACTGAATGCTTTTCAATTTGTGGAGCTATTGAGTTTATTGCATGTGAAATCACAAGAGGACTTGTCGCCTGAGCGCCGGACGCCGCTGAGTGATGCCATGCTAGAGCACATCAAGTTTAGACTGCTGTACTCAGGAACGGTGCTGCAGATTGAGTCGCCGCTTTTAAAGATTCCTCTCTATGCACTGACACGGACGCACTATTCGCCTAAAGGCGATCGCGAACGCGCTTTTGTCATGCTCAAGGACGTAGCCCAATTTTTTCAAATCTTGCAAGACTGGGCACGAGGTGAAGAGGGGGTTTTTAGAGGCGTTGAAGCGTTTGATATTGATATAGAACAGCGGGAACAGGCTTTGCACGAACTGGATACGCTCTTACAAGCCTGGGCGGATAGGTACCATCAAGATGGTGGCTATCCCATGATCTTGCAACTGGCGGTGGGGACGCGAACGGGTGATCACACTGAATGCTAGGGGAAGTGCGAGGCGATGGCGGCAGATCACCTGATTGTCTTTACCCGTTATCCAACGCCGGGGCAAACTAAAACGCGATTGATCTCAGCGCTGGGAGAAATGGGTGCCGCAGATTTGCAGCGCCAGATGACAGAGCATACGCTGAAACAGGTACAAGCCTGTCAGCGTATGCGATCGCTAACGGTGGAAATTTGCTTTACAGGCGCAACTCAAACGGCGATGCAAGCCTGGTTAGGGTCTCAATGGTGCTATCGACTTCAAGGGGCAGGCGATTTGGGCGATCGCCTGTTACGAGCGTTTGAGCGAGCCGCAAAGACTGGCTGTCGTCGCACAGTCGCAATCGGCATTGATTGCCCAGGGCTAAATGCCAATTGCCTTAACCAAGCGTTTGAGCAATTGGGCGATCGCGATCTGGTTTTGGGGCCAGCCACAGATGGTGGCTACTACTTGATTGGTTTGCAACAGCCTCAGCCAACTTTGTTTAAAGCCATTAGCTGGGGCACTTCCGCCGTGCTTAGCCAAACGGTGGCTGCTGCCACTCAAGCGGCTCTCTCAATCGCCTATCTAGAGGTATTGCAAGATGTCGATTATCCTCAAGATTTAGCCGTTTGGGAGGCAGTTCACAGTGGCCGCTCCTGAGCGTATTTCTATTATCCTGCCCCTTTTAAATGAAGCGGCTACCTTGCCCACGACCCTAGCCGCCATCCCTCGTTCTGCCGATCTGGAAATTATTGGCGTGGATGGGGGTAGCCAGGATGAGACGGTAGCCTTGGCTCGTCGCTGGGGAATGCGGGTGATTGAAGCTGAGCAGGGGAGATATCATCAGCTTAACGTTGGCGCTGAGGCGGCAACAGGCGACATCTTGCTGTTTTTGCATGCAGACACTTGCTTACCGCCTGAATTTGAGTCGATCATCCGAGACTGCTTAAAGCAGCCACAGGTGGTGGGTGGCGCTTTTCGGCTCAAAATTGACGCTGATCTGCCGGGGATTCGCTGGGTGGAAAGGGGCGTCTACTGGCGATCGCGCTGGTTTCAACTACCTTACGGTGATCAGGCTTTGTTTCTGCGCAAAACCTGGTTTGAAAAGCTAGGTGGCTTTGCGCCTATGCCGATTATGGAAGACTATGACTTTGCCCGTCGCCTTGCCCGCTGTGGCCAAATTGTGATTGTTCCAGCTTGGGTGACAACTTCGGGCCGTCGCTGGCAGCGATTGGGCGTTTGGCAGACAACTGTCGTTAATCAGCTAATTGTCTTAGCTTATGCCTGGGGTGTTTCGCCTCAGCGGTTGGCTCACTGGTATCGCCACGGGTTTATCACAAAAAAATAGGCAAGACCTACGTATTAATGCGGAATAAAGGCTGTTTTGATATTGAGAAAGAAAACGAAAATCTTCGGCCTCAATACAAGATGCTGCACTTGACTAACTTTTTTAAAGTACCTGTGATTGCCTAACAGCAAGCTGTTACTAGTAGCTGCCTGAACCAAGTGCAAAACCTCGTGGAATTCACTGAAACTCTCTAGCATTAATTATATTTATCTGTATACTTTCTGGGCTGGGAGCCTTGTCAGTTAAAGAACTGAGCCATTCCGAGTTTGGTTAGAACACCTGTCCTCTAGCCAATTCAAGTTTAAGTTGCTAGCAGCTAACACAGGGATTAGATAACTGTTTTCTTGAAAAAGTCAGCCGAATTTCTGATATATTGGTAGTGTTAGTAAGCACACTTGAAGTAGCTTTGTTAGCTAACTCTTGCGGTTTAATTAAGATCATTTCATTGCTACCCACTGTTGGTTGGGGCTTTTCTGAGCGTTGTTTTTAGGACATTGGGATAACTATTTTGCAGTGAGTGTGCATTTACGACTGCGTTAATGTCATCAAAATCATCTGACAACTCTGGGGGTTTCAGTGATTGCTATTTCAACACCTGCGTCAAGTCATCAGTGGGGACGTCTGAGTTTTCCGTCAACTTTATATCTACGACCGATTTTAGATTTGTTGCTGGCGAAAGTGCCGCATCGGTGGCAGGCCGAAGTTCGACTAGGTTTACAAGAAGCTTTGGTGAATGCAGCCAAGCACGGCAATAAGTTAGATCCCCAAAAGGCTGTTTCTGTGCGTTTTTCAGCAACAGCCGACTGTCATTGGTGGATTATTGCCGATCAAGGTGGGGGCTTTAGGCTACCCGGAGAGTGCTGCTTGCCAACTGAAACCGATGCCCTCTATGACATGGGCGAGTGTGGTCGGGGGCTTTATATTCTTTATCAAATTTTTGACGAAGTGCGCTGGGTGGAGCATAGCAACGAGCTACACCTTTGTAAGCGCATCAAGCGCTGGACGCGCATTCCACTCGTACGGTAGCGAAATGGGACAAGATTTGTGATTTAGCTAGAGCGAGCCAATTTTTCTCCATGAGTAGGGCAGGGGGGGGCTGAAATGGAGCGGTCAAGCCAGCCCACGGCCTGTTGGAGGCGTAGTTGGGCTTCTTCTGGCTGGTCTTTGAGCAAATAGACGAGGGCGGCAGCCACTTGTTCCTGAGCGCGAACGCGACGGTTGGCACTCAGACGATGCCAGTCTTGAGGGGCAATCGCCAGTTGAGCCGCTAGCGCTTGAGCGAGTTCTAAGCTGCTAAAGTGTTGGAGAGTGTCTGTTTGAGCTGGATTGGGCATGGCTAAAAGGTCAACTCAAGTGAAACGCGATCGCAGGCAATACCTGCTTTGTCCCATACTAATGTTTAAATCAAGCTCTGAGAAATGAAACCTGTGCCCAGTTCAGGCGATCGCCGTTCGGGGATCAAATCTTTTCGCCCTTTGACGGCTGAAGAAATGCACCAGTTCGAGACGAGATTGAGTGAGGTTGCTCAGTTGTTTAAGGCTGTTAAGCAGCGTTATCGCGACGTCCGGCAAGCCCAGCAACAGTATGAGCAGCTACAGGCGCTCAGTTACTCAAACGAACTACCTCAGCCAGAATTAGCCCGCTTGCAAGCCGAGCTAGAACAGTTAGAACTCACGTTAGAGAGTCGCCTAGTGACCTGGCGTAATTTTCGAGAACCCTTTTGGCAAGCCGTACGCTTTGGTGGCTGCGGCTTGTTGCTGGGCTGGCTATTAAAGAGCTGGGCTGGCTAAGTTTTGAGCGAGAAGGCAGCCTTTTAGTCAGCAGGCTGATGCTCGATCTGAGATCTGCATAGAGGAGCCATCAGATAGGTTTGCGGGTGCAGCGGCGGCGGCTAATTTGCCAGATTGGGATTAACAAAAGCCTAAGAGGCGTGCCACCCTAGGATTAAGTAATATAGCTAAAGGCAGAAGGCTGAGGGGCGAGGGCAGAAGGAAAGCTTTTCTGTCAGCGGTTTTCAGCTATTGAAGTGACTCAACGCTTATGGCTATAGCTATCACTGCCTCCTGAATACCGAACATAATCACGCCAATGACCATTCGACGCGTCAAAGATATTCTGCAAACTGGGCAACCCGGTGAATCCATTAGCGTTCAGGGCTGGGTACGCACTAAGCGAGAAGCCAAGGGTTTCACCTTTATTGAAGTCAATGATGGTTCGGCGATGGCTGGTTTGCAGGCGATCGCGTCTGAAGATTTGCCGGATTATGAAGGGCTGATGAGACAACTAGGCACTGGTGCTTCGGTAGAAATATCTGGTCGGCTAGCCGAGTCGCCAGGTAAAGGTCAGCGTGTAGAACTACAAGTGCAAACCTTACAGGTTTATGGCGAGTCGGATGCCGAAACCTACCCTCTGCAAAAGAAGCGACATTCCTTTGAGTTTTTACGAACGCTAGGTCATCTGCGATCGCGTACAAATACGCTGGGAGCAGTCTTTCGGGTGCGCAACGCCTGCGCCCAAGCCGTCCACGAATTCTTCCGGCAACGGGGTTTTTTGTGGATTC